>JBFJWV010000062.1:0-6815 GCA_041623515.1 Thermoplasmatota archaeon
CCCGTGTCGGTGCGCCGATGACCTACACCATCCACGACAAGGGTCTCTCGACCATGATTGGTTGGAAGAACAAGGACAGCTACGGCAAATCCATTCCGACCCGGAACCGCGCCCAACTGTACCGCCTGCGCAAATGGCAACGCCGCATCCGTGTCAGCAACGCCACGGAGCGCAACCTGGCGTTCGCCCTGTCCGAACTGGACCGCATGGCATCCGGCATGGGCCTGCCCCGCAACGTGCGGGAAACGGCCGCCATGATTTACCGGCGCGCGGTCACCAAGAACCTGATCCGCGGCCGCTCCATTGAAGGCGTGGCTGCTGCGGCTCTGTACGCGGCGTGCCGCCAGTGCGACGTGCCCCGGACCCTCGACGAAATCGCCGACGCCAGCCGTGTTTCCCGCAAGGAAATCGGACGCACGTACCGGTTCATCGCCCGCGAGCTCAAGCTGAAGCTGATGCCGACGGCCCCGCAGGACTACATCCCCCGCTTCTGCTCCGAGCTGAAGTTGAGCGGCGACGTCCAGCAAAAGACCATCGACATCCTGAAGCAAGCCGCCGACCGCGAGTTGACCTCCGGACGCGGCCCCACGGGTGTTGCGGCTGCCGCCATCTACATCGCATCGATTCTGAGCGGCGAACGCCGCACCCAGCGCGAAGTGGCTGAAGTGGCCGGTGTCACGGAAGTGACCATCCGCAACCGGTACAAGGAACTGGCCGAACGGCTCGATATTGACATCGTCCTCTGAGATTAGCGAAGAGGCGATGGCATTCGAGCCGGCCGGCAGCGAGAACCGCAGGTTCGAGCGGATGCTCCGGTGCGCGGCGGAGCCGAGCGCCTCGACATCCTGCGGCCAGCCGGCGCACCCGTCGCCTCCCTGGCGTGACCATCAAGCGGTAGCGAAGGCTCACTTGCACCAGGCACATTCTTGCTGGACTCGACCCAACCTCGGCTTGGCGCGCCGCCATGGGCTGCTGGATTGATTGCAAGACGCTTTGAGCCGGAATCGGTGTGTCCCGCCGTGGCACTGTACATCGAGGGCCTGCACCCCATCGAGGGCGGGCACCTCATCCGCTCCGGCGCACTCGTGCCCGGGTTGCGCGGACGCAACGAAGTGCAAACATTGTGGGTGGGCCCGTACACGACCATCCAGGGCGGCGTGCACCATGAAGGAACGGTGGTGCTCGGTCGCGGCAGCGTCGCCTGGAACCACGTGCGAGCCGGCCCGGAATTGATTCTCGGGGCCGAATGCGTGATTGCCGGCGACGTGATTGCCGAAGGACGCATCGTCATCCAAGCAGGTGCCCGCGTGGACGGCACCGTGCGCGCCGGCAGCGACGTACTCTTGCTGGGCGATTGCCGGGTGAATCAAGTGGTCGCCGGGGGCGACATTGTCATCGTGGGCGCACCCAAAACCGGCGACCTGCAACCGGCGGGACGCGTACGCACGCGCGGATGGTGATTCAACCCGCCATGCGGAACATGGCTTCCAAATTGGCGCGCGCACCATCCAGAACTTCCGGCGCGATTTCGATGATTTGCTCCGGCGCGGGGTTCTGCAGACATTGCAAAATGTCTCCCAGTCCGGTTTGCTTCATGTGGGGGCACATGACGCACGCACCCATGATGTTGAGCCCAGGAATTTCGGCCCGCATGCGGTCCGCCGTGCCGCATTCCGTGATGGGCATGACATCCACTTTGCCGGTTGCTTCGAGTTGACGGGCATAATCCATCATCTTCTCGCTGCTGCCAACGAAGTCGGCTTCCAACAGGACTTCCCCTGTGCATTCCGGGTGGGCCAGAATTTGCAAGTCGCGGCCCTGCTCTTTGGCCATGGCGCGCCAGGCCTTGGCGGCGTCGGCGTTGAATTGGTCATGCACTTCGCATGAGCCTTCCCAGACGTGGATGGTCTTGTCAGGAATCTCACGGCGCAAGTGCGCACCCATGAACTGATCGGGCACGAAGACCACTTCATCCCCGGGCAGGTCGCGAACGATTTGCAGGTAGTTGGCGGAGGTGACACTGACATCGCATTCTGCCTTGACCGCCGCCGTCGTGTTGATGTAGCAAACGACGGGAACGCCGGGATGCCGACGCTTGAGCTCACGCACGTCGTCGGCCGTGATGCCATCCGCCAGGCTGCAACCGGCAGCCGGACTGGGGTGCAAGACGCGCTTTGACGGATTGACAATCTTGGCGGTTTCCGCCATGAATCGCACGCTGCTAAACAGAATGGTTTCCGCATCCGACGCGGCCGCTTGCTTGGCCAAGCCGTAGCTGTCGCCAACGGCATCCGCGACGCCGTAGACAATGTCCGGTGTTTGGTACGAATGCGCCATCAAGAAGACGCCTTGCTCTTGCTTGAGCCGGTTGATTTCCAGCGTCAGAGGCGCAATCATCCGGCACATCTGCAGGCCCCAGCGCTCCGGGTCGTTGATGCGCGTGGCAAGCCGCACCGCTTCCGCCTCAATGGCGTCCAACGTGTGACCAACCACCTGCACGAGGGGCTGTGGGGCGGGTGGCAGGGTGGAACTCAACAGGTCAGTCATGGCACCACCAGCCGGGGCCGGTAGGTGCCGTTCGACCGGCGTGACCACTTGAAGCTTATGACCCTCCCAAAACGCACGTGCGGCCATCCCCATGGGCCCTGGCCGAGGGTTTTTCGTCACCCGCCACCAAGCAACAAGGCATGACGCATGCCCGACTGCGCGCCCAGCAAGCACATGACTTGCAGGACGCCCTGCATCAAACCACCAATCTGTACGCAAGGACTCACTTGGCGCATTGGAACGTGGAAGGCCCATCGTTCCCCCAGTTGCACCTCCTTTTCGAATCCCAGTACAACGAATTGTGGCAGGCCTTGGACACGATTGCCGAACGCCTGCGCACGCTCGGCGCGCATGTGGATGCAAGCGCCTTCAGCGCCGTCCCCCAAATCCCTGAACGCGCCCGCGACATGGTGCGCGAGTTGGCCAAGGAACATCGGCGCCTGGCCGCCTTTTGGCGCACCACGGAAAGCAACGCGGCCGATGCTGCGGATCCCGCCACGGCCGATTTGGCAACCGGCCGCATCGCCGCCCACGACCAGCAAGCATGGATGCTGGAAGCCACGTCCAAACAATGGGACGAGTGACGCCGCCCCGTGCGCCCCGCCGCCGGTGATTCTTAAGAGGCGTCCGCGTCGCGCGGCTTGTTGAGTTTCCGCATCATGGACCGCGCTGCCGCAGGACGGCTCGGTCGCTTCACCACGGCGCACGGCGATGTCACCACCCCGACGCTGATGCCCGTCATCAATCCGAACATCGATTTGGTCAACGCCAACGAGATGCGCGACAAGTTCGGATGCGAGATGGTCATCACCAATTCGTACGTCATTCACAAGCACGAAAACCTGCGCGAAAAGGCGCTTGCTGAAGGCGTCCACTCCGTCATCAACTGGGACGGCCCCGTAATGACCGACAGCGGCACCTTCCAGATGTACGTCTACGGCGACGTGGAAGTGGGCCCGACCGAAATCGTGGATTTCCAAGCCAGCATGGGCGTGGATGTCGCCACCTGCCTGGACTTGTTCGTAACGCCCGATATGACCCGCGAAGAAGCCGAGGCGGCCGTCGCCACGACCATCGAGCGGACCCGAGATTCGGTGCAGCACAAGGGCGACAGCCTCCTCAACGCCACGGTCCAAGGCGGCATTCACCTGGATTTGCGCAAGGGCTGCGCCCACGCCTACCGTGATTTGGATGTGGATTACCATACCATTGGCGGCGTCGTGCCCGTCATGGAGCAGCAGATGTACCCGGAGTTGGTGGACATGATTTTGTGGAGCCAGCAGGCCCTGCGAAAGGACCGCCCCGTGCACCTGTTCGGCGCCGGCCACCCGCTCGTCTTCCCCCTTGCCACGGCCCTTGGCTGCGATTTGTTCGATAGCAGTGCGTACGCGAAGTACGCCAAAGACGGCCGCATCATGACGGAAAGCGGCACCCTCCACGTGGAAGACTTGGCCGAATGGCCGTTTTCCAGCACCAGCTTGGCCGGGTGGACCCCGCAGGAAATCACGAAGGCCCTCAAGCACAACGGGCGCCTGGGCGACAAGGGCCCCAACTGGGAAGCCCAACGGGCCCTTGCTCTGCACAACTTGGATGTCAGCTTCGCCGACATCCGGCGCATCCGCACGGCCATCCGCGACGGCGTGCTGTGGGAGCTTGTCGAGCAACGGGCCGCCGCCCACCCCATGCTGGCGGCGGCGACGCGGCGACTGGGCTTGCCCGAATACCAACAGTGGCTTGAGGCACGCGAACCGGTGTCCGGTACGAAGGCGCTACGCTACACCGGCGGCTTGACGCACCAGCGCCCCATCTTCCGTCGCATCAAGACCCGCATGCTCGAGCGGTTTTCGCCACAGGGCGAGCCGGTCACTGCCGATGTGGATACACCGTACGCGGCGGCGGGCGACGAAAAACTGGAGGTGGCCATGCACAAGGAATCCGCCAAGCCATTCCACCATGGCACCGGTTGGGACTTGGATGTGGAACAAGATCACGTGGTCATTTCATCGCTGGGCCCGGTTCCTCTTGGCTTGGACGAAGCGTATCCGTTTGCGCAATCCCAGCTGCCGAAGCTGGATGGCCTTGACCCCCAGCACATGGGATGGGTGGGGCAAACCAAGGATGCATTCCTCAACGCGCACAACATGATGCCGGCAATCCCCGGACCGCCTGGACCGGCCGGCGCGACCGACCGGGACCTGATGCAGGTTCTTCGCACGGCCGACTATCAATTTGGCCGCGGCGCGGGCGCAGCTCTGACCGACGGCGAATTGCGCTGCGAACGCAGCCGCAAAACCGGAAAGATGCGCACCGTTCACCTCAACGACGAACACATTCTCAGCTTGCGCGCTGGCGATGGCATGTTCACCCTGAAGCCTGCGGGCGCGCGCATCCTGCATGCCGCGTTGCCCGCGCCGGCCCTGCGGGTCGTGGTGGACGCGGATTCCGTGCCCTTCAACAAGGACGGCAAATCGGTCTTCTGCCAGTTCGTGACGCAGTGCGACGATGGCTTGCGCCCAGGCGACGAATGCCTGGTCGTGGACGGGAAGGACACCTTGGTTGCGGTGGGCCAAGCGCTCTTGATTGACGAAGAAATGGCTGATTTCCCATCCGGAATGGCCGTCAAGGTCCGCGACGGTTTGTGAACGGAACCCGAAAATCGCCGCATTTTGGAGCCGCAATTGCATGTGCAGAATGAGACCGCATTCGGCGCAGATGCAACCCAACTTTGGGTCCTCTCGGAGGGGGCGATTCCACATGAAGCAAAGGGGCGGGTGGTTCGTTTGGCCAAGCCTTATTTCGGAGGGCCATTTGGAACGTTTCTGCTTCGGGTCTGACCCATGGAGCCCCTGGAACCTTGGGAGGGGATGGGGCCGGTCCGACCTGCAGAAAGTTACGGTGGAGGAAATTATCAGTGGCTGTCAATGACCTGTTTGGACAACTTTTGGAAGCGGAACCTCTCTTTGTGAACAAGGAGGTCATGCGCGCCAGTTACACGCCCGATGATCTTCCTCACCGAGACATGGAAATCCGGCAACTTGGCGCGCTTCTCGTGCCCGCACTGCGGGGCGACACCCCAAGCAACGTATTCATCTACGGCAAGACCGGGACCGGGAAAACGGCCTGTGTCAAGTACGTCGGAAACGAGTTGACCAAGAAGGGCCAAGACCCGGAAATCAACAAGCGCGTCAATGTCATCTACATCAATTGCGAGATTGTGGACACGCAGTACCGCGTTTTGCAAAACATTGCCAACAGCTTCGTCCCCGCCGAGAAGTGGAGTCACCGCATTCCCTTCACCGGCTGGCCAACGGACGAAGTGTACGACGCCCTGCGCAAGTACGTGGATGGCAACATGCGCGATGACCGCGACCAGTGGGTCCAAGACACGAGCCGCAAGCCCGGCGAAGTCACCATCATCGTGCTCGACGAAGTGGACAAGCTGAAGGGCGACGAAGTCCTCTACACACTCACCCGCATCAACAGTGACATGGACCGCAACAAGGTCAGCGTCATTGGCATTAGCAACGACCTGAAGTTCACCGAATTCCTTGACCCCCGCGTCAAGAGCAGCCTCGGCGAAGAGAGCATGATCTTTGCTCCCTACGACGCCATGCAGCTGGAGGACATTCTGCGCCAGCGCGCCAACATGGCCCTCAAGGGCGACGTCTTGGACGGCGAAGTGATTCCGTTGTGCGCCGCACTGGCTGCACGGGAGCACGGCGACGCCCGGCGTGCGTTGGACCTGCTGCGCGTTGCCGCCGAGCTTGCTGAGCGGAACCGCGATGAGCACGTGAAGGAAAGTCACGTGCGCATGGCCCAGAACAAGATTGAGACCGACCGCATCAGCGAAGTGGTTCGCACCCTGCCAACCCAATCAAAGCTGGTGCTGCTGGCGACGATTCTTGGCGAGGAATCGAACAAGGACATGGGCATCCAGACCCTGACCACGGGCGAAGTGTTTGGCATTTACAAGGAACTCTGCCAGGCGACTGGATGCGATGTGCTGACGCAGCGCCGCATCACCGACCTGATTTCCGAGCTGGACATGCTGGGCATTTTCACGGCCCGCGTCATCAGCAAAGGCCGCTACGGGCGCACCCGCGAAATCCAGATGTCCTGCCCAATCGACTCCACCAAGAAGGTCTTGGAAGAAGACGAGTTGATTCGCGGCGTGGTGGACCACCGGCCGCGGCGCCAGCGCAAACTGATGTAGACGCGCCTACTCGGCTTCCTTGCGGGCCCGGTAGTAATCCCAGCCCTTTTCGGCG
>JBFJWV010000063.1:0-6807 GCA_041623515.1 Thermoplasmatota archaeon
ATTCGGCCACGGCGCTTCGACCGCGTCCGCCATATGAGGATTTAGGGGACTCTGCGGGGCAGACCGGCTCAACGATGCCGTTTCGCAGGGAAGTCTGCCGAACAGTTGCGACCTGGTTTCCGGGGTTTTGCATTGCAAAAACTCGCATCTTGAATATCTGGAGGGTGATTCGGGAGCAACATGGCCCCCGAAACTGCCATGAAGCCTGACGACGCAATCGAAACCCTCCGCTCCGTGCGGGAGTACCGCGAAGACCTCACCAGCCAAGCCGCCGGCTTCATCTGGATGATTTGGGGCTTCGTGCTGCTCGGCATGGGGTTGGCCAGCCAAACGGCCTTCCTGTCCGGTCGCTATGCCAACTACCACATCGGCTGGATGGACCCATTGACCACCGTGCTCTTCCCCGTTGCCGGCGGCATTCTGACTTCGGTTGTTTACAAGATGCTCGCCATCCAACCCAAGCAGCCCGCTTGGAAAATTTGGCTCATTGGCGGCGTCGCCATCGCCGTATTGGGAAGCCTCTCGCTTGCATCCAACGCGCTGTTCGACTTCGGCCCCACCGCCATCATGATGGCGCCCCTGGCCCTCTTGGGCGCAGTTCTGGCAGTGGTGTTGACCATCCTGATGCGCGAACAAGCCGCCATGTTGCCCGGGTTCATCGCCAGCGGCGTCCTCTTCGTTGCCTTCCTCAATGTCCGGTTTGCCACGTTCACGGAAGGCCCCGGTGCGGACCTCTTGGGCAACGGAGCCTTGAGCCTGTTGAACCTAGTGGCGTTCTTTGTTGTCGGTTACATCCACACCCGCCGGGGGTAATGCGTGCAACTGGACGAAGGCCTGAGCTTGATGCAACAACCCGCACGGTTGCGCATCATGACTTTGCTCTACCAACGCAGCGACGTCAGTGCCGCACGGGCACGGGAGCTGCTGGAGCTGACCGCAGGGAATTTGGAAACCCATGCACGCAAGTTGGAAGCCGCGGGCTGGCTGAAGTCACGCAAGGTGCTCACGCCAGGCGGCTTCGTGCAGAGGTTGCGCATCACGGGCGCCGGCGTGGCTGCATTCGAGACCTACCTGCAGCGCTTGGAAGAATTCGTGGCGGACTTCAAAGGGAGCCGTAAGCCGGCACCAACTGGCCCAGCTCCAGCGTGAGTTCCCATTCGGCACGGCAACCGCAGTCCACCTTCTCGATGCACATGTCCAGGAATTTGCGGTCTTGGGTTTCCTTGTACTTCTTCAGGTAGCCAACGACGCGTTCGTCGCATTGGCCGCAGTTGTGGGCGCCGCGATCTTGGCCGGCGGCGATGACATCGGACTTGAGGATGCCATCGAAGCCATTGGCGCGGATGGTTTCGTCGCCTTTGCGCAGGGCTTCCACGAGAGTCCACAGCCAGGGCGCCCGGTAGCTGCCCCGGCGGTACATGGCATCCACGACGGTGCGGCCTTGCACGTTGGTGGGGTTCAGGCTCACGATGTTGCTGTGGGGGGCTGCGTCGATGATGGTCTGCGTCGCATCCGTCAGGGCGTCGCATTCCTTGAGGAATGGCGGCTTGGCCATGAGGTATGCCTTGACGCTCACGTTGTGCTTGGCGCAGGCCTTGGCGGCCTCCGGCAGCGCCGCGAACGGGTGTCCCTTGTTGATGGAGTCCCGCAGGACGCGATCGTTGCTGGACTCGACTCCGATGCCCACTTCCAGCTTGTTGACGAGCGGTGCCAGACGGCTGAACGATTCGTCGTCGCAGAAGCCAGGCAAGGCTTCGAAAGCGACCTTCTGGGGGGTCTTGCCGATGATGCGGATGATGCGCTCCTGCGCTGCGGGCGGCACTTCCTTGGGGTCGATGAAGGAGCCACTCGTGTAGATTTTGACGATGGCTTCGCCGTTGTACTTGGCCCAGCCCTTCTCGAATTGCTCCACCAATTGGTCGTCGCTGACCTTGGCCCAAGCGGATTCGTTGGCGTAACCGCACATGGTGCAACCGCCCGCCAGTGCCCAGGTGCAGCCGCGGGTTTTCAGAATGACCACGAGAGCCCGAACGGGTTCGCCGTCCAGCACGTCGTCTTCGGACCAGCACCGGATGTATTCGGTGAGGTCCCCCGGGTCGCCTCGCATGGGGATGGTCTTGCGAATTTCGCGCGCTTCGGCGTTCAATTCGTCATTGACGAAGTCTTGGTCCACGACGTCTGCCATGGCCATTACGCATCGCCTCCTTTGGCGGATTCGGCCACGTGACGCATGCGCACGGCGATGCCGCGCTTCATGGCCGTCATTTCTTCGCCAGACATTTCGGCGATGCCGATGGCGCGCACCATGCCATCATGGACAACCACCACATCGTCGCCGGGGCGCACGTCCGGGGTCGCGCCTTCCACGCCGACCGCAAACAGGCTGCCCGTCTTTCGGATGGGGAAGTTGCCAATGCGCACTTGCTTGGTGCCGTGCGGGACCAAACAGGCCGCACCGTGAAGCGTCAGCGACAGCAGGCCGCGGTCGCCGGCCGTCATGGCGCGCTGACCTTCCGGCCCTCGCACCTTGACGTAGGGGACCTTTCCGTGCGCTTCGGCGCCATCCACGAGTGCAGCTGCCGCTTCGGCACCGAATTGATACGATGCCAGCGCTTGCATGTCCTCCAATTTGCGTTGTTTCCAGACCACGGGGCCGCTGGGCTTCTTGTCCGCGTCGCGGATGTCCCGCAATGCTTGGCGAAGTCGATTGCAGTCTTCGATTCCCGCAGGGCGGCCATGGGCGGTGTGCACCGTGTGTTCCGGGAGCAAGTCGCGCAAGAACGTGAAGGTGGATGCGGGCACGTGGGCGACGACGTGCTGGTAGTCGTGCTTGGCCACGAGAGCCGCCACTTGTTCGCGAATGAGGGCCTCTTCGTCACGGCTCCAGTGGCCGGTCACCGGAACGTCGTACCGGCTCGCCGGGTAGACGTCCTCCAGTTCGCGGGGGACGATTCCGAGGGGACTGGTGACCATGACTTCATGGCAACGGTGCCGGACGCCGGAGTCATCGAGGGCGCGGGCGAAGTAACGGTGGCTTTGGCTGAGCTTGTAGGGCTTGCGCGCCGAGCAGGGAAGAATGACGAGAATGTCGGCGCTGGCCGGCGGCTGGTACGCGTCACGCAAACGGCGCCGGAACCGTTCCACGGCGGGCATCCACAAGCTGTCCACGGTCATGCAGGGCACCGCGGTCGTGCTGTTGGCGGGAGCGGCCGCTTCCAAGTAGGCGTGCTCCCGGTCGAAGCGGCGCAGCAGCGCAACCGTGGCGGGGTTGTGCAAAACGCGGCGTTCCACCAGCGCGCGCAACGTTCCGTTGCGGATGGCAGCGTGAATGCGGCGCAGTTCTTCTTGCGCCGTTGCCAAGTTGTGTTGCCAGATGCGATCCGTGTCCCACGTGCCACCCAGAATCTCCTCGGCTTCCACGACCGTCAAGCTCCCGTCAACCGTCAACACTTCGCCGCGAATGGATGCCAGTTGGATGGCGGACGCGTCAAACAAATCCACGCCAAGGTAGGCCCAGAGGGCGTAGGAGGCCGGGGTGCCAACGCCTGGCGCCCACAGTGCTTTGCCCATGCTCGCTTGCATTCGGGCGTCGATGAGAGCGCCAATGGTGTGTTGGGGATTGCTGGCCCAGCCGACGGCGTCGTGCCAGACCGCCACATCATCCGACAGGGCAATCACTTGGACTTGTGCCGTTGGGCCGGGCATGGGCGCGTGCAGCACCAAGGTACCTTGCGCTTGCGTGGGGTGGAACCAGGTACCGTCGGCAATGATTTCGATGCCTTCACCGGTGGGCTGGCTGCGCAGGGCCACCGATGCTTCCGGTGCGGGGAAGCGCTTGGTATCGGGGACAATCAGTTCCGGCGTCCGGACCGAAGCGCTTTCGCTGGGGTTCCAGACGAGGATGCGCGCGCGGCCGTCGCGGTGGGCGGTCTCAATCACTGGGCCTTCCCACGGGCCCTCCTGTTAGAACCTTACGCGCGGTACCCTTTGTGCGAGGGGCAGTATTTGCTGCCGGCCCGGGGTGCCCGCTTGCAGTTGGTTCCGGCCGCGGTCTTGGCCGCGCACGTGGTCGCCTTGGCGGCCGTTTTCTTGGCTGCAGGCTTCGCCACCGGCTTCTTGGCAGGGGCCTTCTTTGCTGCGGGCTTCTTGGCCGCCGGCTTCTTGGCGGCAGGTTTCTTCGCTGCCGGTTTCTTGGTGACGGGCTTCTTGATTGGCGCGCCCCGGTTGCTGCGGGCTTCGCGGCTTTCCAAGCCAACGACCTCGATGGTTTTCAGGTCAATGGGGACCTTGCGCATGGACTTGGCTTCGGCTTGCCATTTGGTCAGGCGAGCGAGGCCGATGCCGCTTCCCAGCACATTGGTTTCCAGGCTGTTCAGGTACTCCTTGATTTGCGCAACCGCCGCCTTGGGTTGGAGGGTTTTCAGCTCCTCGATGCCGTCAATGCCTGCACGGACCATCGCTTCGGCGAATTGGGGTCCAATGCCCTTGACCTTCACCAGTTGGGCCATGTTCTTCCAGTTCTGGATGGTCTTCGGCTTGGCTTGCGTGACCTTCTCGAGGCGCGCATCCGTGGCGAATAGCAATTCTTGGGTGTTGGTGATGCGGGCGTCCTTGAGCCGCTTGGCGTAGGTGGGGCCGATGCCTTCCAGGTCGACCACTTCGTGGACATCGCCCTTGTAATCGTACTTGGCCTTCTTGCGGGCCGGCTTCTTGGCCGCCGGCTTCTTCGCAGGCGCCTTTTTGGCAGGCGCTTTCTTCGCGGGGGCCTTCTTGGGTGCCGCCTTCTTCTTGGCCGGGGCCTTCTTTTTGGCCGGCGCGGGCGGGACATCCCGAATCACTTCCGTGGCATCCGGTTCTTCTTCCCGAAGCTCGCGCACATCCGTGAAGTGGACGCGTTCCAGCAGGGCATCGACGGCGGAGCCCTCGAAGCGGCGGGATTCCGTGCGGTCACTCACGTAGCGAGTCACCGGCTGTTCTTCGCGCTCTTCGATGGCGGGGCGGCTGCGCACCGGCAGCAAATGGTCGATTTCCGCGTGAATGGCATCCATGTTGCCCATGGAACGGCGCGGCGTGCGCGGCCGGGGTGCGGGCGTGAACTCCACCAATTCCTCCGCGGGCTCTTCCGGAGTGGGTTCGTTGTCGATGCCATCGAAGACGATGCGGCGAATGCTGCCGCCTTCGCTGACCACGTTGAATGTCTCGTCCGGGCCCTTGGGCAAGCGCTTGCGCTTGCGCTTCGGTGCAGTGACCGTGCTCTTGTGCTCCACCAGCGGCTTTGCCATTGGACCTTACCAACAGAGGCACCGTTTATCGTGTTTCCCGTGGCCCAAACCGTATATCCCCTGCGCGCCATAGATGGAGTTGTGCCCGAAAACGAGGTGGACGTGTGGCTCAAAGCGGCCAAGGCGGTCCTTCTTGCCAAGGGCTTCAAGCGTGACGCCAAACAGTTCCGCAAGCCCGGGCAAGCCTGGGGCGTCATCCGCCAAGAGCCCAATGACATGCAAATTCATGTGCGGGCTTTCAACGACGGCCGGCTGGAATCGGAAGTGGAACTGTCGAACAAGTACGTGGAGCACCTTTGGTCGCATCGGCGCAATGCCCACGCCGAAGTTTCCGACATTCTGGCCTCCGCAGGGCTACCCACGGAGCGGGTCAGCGAGACGTTTGTTCCCATCACGGGGAGCAAAGAAGGCAAGTCCATGCCGTCAGGCCGCACCCGCAACAGCCACGCCACCGCCGCCGCCATCGCCGTCGGCATCGGTTTGATGGTGGGACGCCATTACATCAGCCAAGTCATTTTCAAGCGCATTCCCGGAGCCAAAGTCATCGCACCGGCCCGCAAGGTTCTGCGCAAATAGGATCGGTCCATGCGCGTTTTGGTCGTCAACCTGCAGGACCCAGCATCCGTCACCATACGCGATGCGCTGCTGGAGGACAATGACTGGCAAGAGGCGGGCCAATTTCGGGGCAACCCCCTCTGGCAACGCGCGTACGACATCATGGTGCAGGTGGAAGGGCCCAGCATCACGGATGCCCACCTCAGCCAGGATTTGGCGGATACGGGTTGGCCCATCGACGCGGTCTGGTTCCTTTCCAAACACCGCGCCGAAAGTGGACAGCCCAGCCTCACCGTTCACCCAATTGGCAACCACGGCGAGGCCCGCTTTGGCGGGGAAGCCACCACCCTGAGCCCCGCCGCGCCGCGCGACATGGGGGCCCTGTTGCGGCGCATGTTTCACCATGCGCAGGCCATGAATTTGCCCCATGCCGTGACGTACGAGGGAACCCATCACGGCCCGTTGATGATGCAACCGAGCGTGTTTGTCGAAATCGGCAGCGACGAGCATTGGTACCAGGATGCCCAAAGCGGCGAAGCCATCGCTTCTGCCGTCACGGACGTTCTGGACGGCATGGGCCGCATTGACGGACCCATCACGCTGGGCGTCGGCGGCGGCCACTACGTTCCCCGGCAAACCACCAAGGCCCTGGATGGCGAATGCGATTTCGGTCACCTTGTTCCTGCCTACGCGTTGCATGTGGAGGCAACCGACCCTGCGGCCCCCCTCGAGCGGGCCTTGGATGCGACGCCCGGCGCCACGGCCGTGTACATGCACAAAAAGGGCCTCAAAGGACCCCAACGGCAAGTTGTGCGCGACTGGATTGCTGCATCGGGCTGCAAGGAATTGTGACCAAGGTCCTAAGTAAGAAGCCGGAAAGAAGCCCTCCAATGGACCCGAAAACGTCACTTCGCCGCCGCGTGGGCGACACCCCCCTCCAGCGCGCTCCGAAATTGGCGGAAGCGCTGGG
>JBFJWV010000064.1:0-6767 GCA_041623515.1 Thermoplasmatota archaeon
AGCCAAGTGGACTTGCCTGCACCCATCACGTTCACTGCGCGCAAGCTCGTTCCCGTCATGGGCGTCCTCGGCAAGACCTTCAAGGGCGAAGCGAAAGCCGTCGCGGCCAGCATGGAAGAAGTTTGGAATGACCAAATCAAGACCCTGGCGCAGCACGAAGGATTTGACGAAGCATGGCTCGAAGACGAGCTCGTGATTACCGGCCCCAAGGACCCCGTGCCCGGTGATGCAGCCATCGAGATTGCGGGCGTCGAAGTGCCTGCTGAAGGCTACCAGATTTTGGAAGGGGAATGGAGCGTCGTCGCTCGCCGCATCATCCCCCGCGTCATTGAACCGTCCTTTGGCGTGGACCGCATCCTGTACGCACTGTGGGAACACGCCCACGAAAAAACCGAGAAGAACGGCGAGCCGTACACGGTCCTTCGCCTCTCACCCCACGTGGCACCCGTCCAAGTTGCGGTGCTCCCCCTGACCGGAAAGGACGGCTTGCCAGACAGTGCGCGCTTGATTCAGGCCGGCCTGCGCAATGCGGGTGTGTTGACAGATTATGACGAATCCGGCAACATTGGTCGCCGGTACGCGCGCCAGGACGAAGTGGGCACACCCGTGTGCCTGACCATTGACAATGAAACGGCGGACGACGGTTGCGTCACCTTGCGCGACCGCGATACCACCAACCAGGAACGGGTGCCCATTGCAGAATTGATGCAGCACGTGGCCGCTCGCTTCCAATTGGACTAGTCACGCAAAACGGCCAGAATCTGCTGGGCCAAATCGGGCGTAATGCCCGGGACCTTCTCCAGGTCCGCCACGCTGGCCGCCCGCAACCCCTCCAGACCGCCAAAGGACTCCACGAGCAGCTTGCGTTTCTTGGGGCCAATGCCAGGAATGGGATCGATGGGGCTCGCCATGACGGCCTTGCTTGCCTTGCGGCGAACCTGGGTGATTCCGAAACGGTGCGCCTCGTCGCGCACGCGCTGAACCAATTGCAGCCCGGCGTGATTGCGCGGTAGCCGGATGGGATTCATCCTTGCCGGCACGTGCAATTCCTCCTCTTTTTTGGCAATGGAAACCAGCGGCAAGCTCAGCTGCAGGTCGTCCAATGCCTGTTTGGCAGCCGCCAGCTGCCCCTTGCCCCCATCGATGACCACCAAGTCGGGCAGGGTGCCCCCCTCGGCGCGCTTACGGCCGTAGCGGCGATGGACCGCCTCATGGATGCTTGCAAAGTCATCCACTTCGCGACCGCGGCCCTTGCTGCTGGCCCCGGCGGCAACGGCCGCTTCACCGACGGATTTCATGGCGAACGTTCGGTATCCCTGCTTGTCCGGTTCGGCGTCCACAAAGCGCACCATGGCCGCACGCGTGTGCGCGCCCGCCTGGTGGCTGATGTCGAATCCTTCGATGACGTTGGGAGTGACCGGCAAGCCCAGGGCGTCGCGCAGTGCTTCCATCGCGCCACGGACCTTGCTGCTGCGCAGCGTTTCTTCTTCCAGCCGCAGGTTGGCATTTTGTTGCGCGACTTCGAGCCATCGCCGCTTGACGCCGCGTTGCGGGGTTTCGACGGTGATGGCGCGGCCCGTCACGGCCCGCAGGTCCTCTTCCAATTGGGCTGCTGTTTCGGCATCGCAATCCAACGCAACATGTCGTGGCACCACCCGGTCGGCATAGTGACTCCGGAGATACTGGGCAACCGCCTCACCCGGGTCATCGTTTCCAACGCCGGCCAAAACGAATGGCGATTGACCCACCACTTTGCCATCCCTCTGGTGCAAAACAACCAGGACGGCGCGGTCCCCGCGCGTCGCGATGGCCACCACGTCCCGATCCTCCAACCGGTCCACCAGCATGTGTTGCCGTTCCAAGACGCCCCGCAGACCCTGCAGTTGGTCCCGCAGGCGGGCGGCTTCTTCGTAGCGGTGGTTGGCGGCGGCATCTTCGATGCGCTGCTCGAGTCGCTTCAGGATGCCCTTGGATTTCCCCCGCAGCAGCGCCTTGACCTCCGCAACGAGTTGATCGTACTCCTCGTCCGTGCAGGCCTCGATGCAGGGGGCAATGCACTTGCCGATGTCGTAGTACAGGCACTTGACTTTGGGAAGCGTCCGGCACCGCCTCAGGGGAAACAAGTCATTGAGCGCTTGCATCACATGGAAGGCACCGTAGCCGTCGGGGAACGGCCCGAACCATGTGCCCCCGTCGGGGCGGTACCCGTGCACCTTCACCAGCCGGGGGTATGGCGGCTTTGTCAGCTTGATGTACGGGTAGGATTTGTCATCGGTCAGCCGAATATTGTAACGCGGCTTCAGGCGCTTGATGAGCGTTTGCTCAAGCACCAACGCCTCTTTGTTCGTCGCCACCGCAATGTAGTCGATGTCCGCCGCTTGCTCCAGCATTTGGCGGTTCTTCTCCGATTGCGGCCCATTCAGGTAGCTGCGCGCCCGCGCCCGCAAATCCTTGGCTTTGCCAACATAGAGAACGTGGCCAGCGGAATCTTTCCACTGGTAAATGCCCGGAGATTTCGGGAGACGCCCAACGGCTTGACGCAGCTCAGGCGTCACGGCTGCAGCAATTCGTCCACTTCGGTGCGGGCCTTGCGGGCGCCACTGAAGTCAAACTGGAATTCAATGCACAAGTGGGCAATGCCAAACTCCATCTCGACGCTCTTCAGAAGCGACTCCATGCTGGCGAGGTAGTATTCGCCCTCGTCGCCGCCAGTGAAGACGTGTTCGTGGAAGTCCAGACCGAGCACGTGCTCGCCTTCCAAAGTGGCCTTGCTGTGCTCGCAGAAGTCCGTCCGCATGGTTTCCGTGATCTCCTCCACGGCACCGCGTCCAACGGCTTCAACCGTGGTCACCTCGACAAAGTAGCCGATGCCGTCGATGAACGGGTTGCTCCGGACCACATGCATGATCTCGTCAATTGAGGCGACCATGTCGAAATCAAGGAGCCAAAGCGGACCTAAAAGACTTCAGGCACAGGCGAGCGAATTTACGAGCAAGAGCACCGCCGCAACCTTGAAGTGGAATTGAATTCACGTCGGAGAGATGAGTGGTGAAATGGCCCGCATTCTCGCGGTCATGATGGCAGCATTGGCATTTGCCGGATGCATTGGCGGAGGCAGCGACGACGGGCAGACCGAATGCCCCGGTGAAGACGATGCATCCAACGGTGACAACGGAGCCGCTGACGAGGCCATGGAAGCCGGCGCCCCGGGCGCGGATGGCAACGAATCGTCCGGTGGCGACGGCAGTGCCGCCGATACGCGCAACCTGATTCTCCCCGCCCTGCGCCAAGGCCAAGAAGGCAACGCCTCCGAGGATGACCTTCCCTCCGACAACGAGAACGGAGAAAT
Organism: Thermoplasmatota archaeon; assembly: GCA_041623515.1. Classification (GTDB taxonomy): domain Archaea; phylum Thermoplasmatota; class E2; order JACPAO01; family JAHFTW01; genus JBFJWV01. The sequence goes on from JBFJWV010000064.1 coordinate 3,350, forward strand.
CGCCGAATCCGGAGCAGCACCCGAGGATTGCCCGCCAGTGGACGAAGCAACCGACGACACGGAACAAATTCCGGAAGAACCGGTGGAAGTTGAAACCACGCGCGTGGTCATCTTGGAAGCCGACGGCCAAGGCGGCGACCTGCCATACACAGTCACATTCAGCGGCTTCGTGGAAGCCTACGCACAAGGCGAGGACGATTTGGACGGCGACGGGACCCCCGACGAATACGCGGTGGACCCCGGAGCATTCACCTGGACCTTGTCGTACGGTGACGACAGCACCGTCGACGTCGAAGGCAACGAGGCAGACATGCCCCACGAATCCTCGTACACGTACGAAGTCGGCGGCACCTTCAACGCCATGCTCGACGTCACATTCGAAGACGGCGAGGTGCTGTCGCAACAGGTCGAGATCGTCGTGACGGTGCCCGAAGACCCCGTGGAGCCCCCGCAGGAATACTTCGAGTACGGCCCAACGGGCGGCTGCGTCGGCGACTTTGCCGTCTGCGTCGGCCTGACCCTGGCACAAAACGGCCAAGGCGTCCGCACCATTGACGGGCACTTCCAGGCCCTCGACGAGCGCTACTGGGGCGCCACGCTGAACGTGGTGCTGGACCCCGCGGATTACCACGACTCGGACTGCAAATTGCTGAACGACGCGTTCGAGGTGATTGGTGAAGCCAACGGCGGATCCGAAAACTGCGTTGGCACGGTGCCCGATGGAACCGCGTGGATTTTCCTGTACCCCTACGCGGTGCCCACGCTCGGCATGGAACTGACCTTCACGTTCTAGGCCAAGCCGCACGCCTTTTCCCTTCCCCCGGCTCCGCGCCGACTGCGCCGACGTAGCATAGCTGGTATTGCATCAGATTTGTAATCTGAAGGTCGGGGGTTCAAATCCCTCCGTCGGCTTACTTCCCATTCGTCCACTCCGTATGGGTCAAATAGAGGACCCAAGTGGGCCGCCCTGCGCACCCCCACGGGAGTGCATCATTCGCCGCTGTGGCTAAGTGGTATAGCACCCCCTTGGTAAGGGGGAGGCCGCGAGTTCGACTCTCGCCAGCGGCTCTTTCTCTTCGACGCCTGCCGGACTATTTTCCCAGCTCGGCGGACCGCTGCGTGGCCGCTTCGACGGCATCCATCAAAATGGCTGCGAAGCCCTGTTGACGCAGCACGTGCAGCGCCGTGATGCTGGTGCCCCCTGGACTGCTCACCATGTCCTTCAGGGCCGCGGGATGCGCACTGCTTTGCAGAGCCAACTCGGCGCTTCCCAGAACCGTTTGCTTGGCCAGGCGCGTCGCGATGTCGCGCGATAGGCCCACCTTGACTCCGGCATCCGATAGTGCCTCGATCATGTAGAACACGTACATGGGCCCCGTTCCCGACAGGCCGGTCACGGCGTCCAGCAAGTATTCTGGAACCTCTTCGACCAGGCCCACGGATTCGAAGACCTTGCGCGCCACGTCCACATCCTCCTTCTTGGCGCGGGCGCCCGCGCAAATGGCGGTGGCTCCCTGGCGCACCGTCACGGCCAAGTTGGGCATGGCCCGAACAACGGGGGCATCGGGAGCATGTTCTTCGATTTCCGCGGTGCTGATGCCCGCTGCGATGCTGATGACCAAGCTGTGGCCAATTTCGCCGCCCATGCGCTCCAGCGCTTCCTTGATGATTTGGGGCTTCACGCCCAGGATGATGATGTCCGCATCCTTCGCCGCAGCCGCGTTGTCGGCGGTCCACTGAACCCCAAGGTCGGCGCCAATCTCTTCCGCCTTGGCTTCGGACGGGTTGGTGATGCGGATGTTCGATGCCTTGGCTTTACCCGCTTCCAGCAGACCGCGCACAATGGCTTGGCCCATGTTGCCGCACCCAATCACGGCGATTTTCTTGCTCACTCCCAAGCAATGGCCACCGGCCCTATTCAATTACTCGGCCAAGACTGCCCCACTGTGCGTGTTTGTCTTGGCGGAACCTTTCATCCGTTCCACGCGGGCCACAAGGCGCTGCTGCAAGAGGCCACCCGGGACGCAGCCCATGTCTTCGTCGGCATCACTTCGGGCAAGCTGGCGGGCCGACCGGACCGCTCCGTCCCGCCGTGGGAGCAGCGTGCGGAACTCGTCGAAGGCGTCATCAGAAATGAATTGGGTTTCACCGGCGAACTCACCGTTCGCGCACTCGACGATGCGGCCGGGCCGGCTGCATCCGGCGACTACGATGCCATTGTGGTCAGCCCCGAGACCGTGCGCGGTGCCGAAGCCATCAATGAAACGCGGGCCGCGGCGGACTTGAAGCCCCTTGCGCTCCGCATCGTTTCCCATGTGCTGGCTGACGATTTGCTGCCCTTGTCCGCAACCCGCGTGGCACGCGGTGATGTTGCCCCCGATGGTCAGCGGTTGACGCCCCTCCGCGTCGTTGTCGGCAGCGCAAACCCCGTCAAGGTCGCGGGCGTGGACGCGGCCCTTGGCCAAATCCTAGGAACCGTCGAACGCAGCGTCACGGGGCTGAACGTGGACAGCGGCGTACCCGAACAGCCGCAAAACAAGGAAACGCTTCTCGGAGCGCGCAACCGGGCCCGCGAGGCCATGGCGGCCGCGGACGATGCGGATTACGCCATTGGTGTGGAGGCAGGGCTGCAGCAAGATGACGGCGGAGAATGGTACGACGTCCAGTGTTGCGTGGTGACCGATCGCCTCGGCAAGGAAACCACGGGCTGGGGGCCGGCATTCCAATACCCCGCCTGGGTGACCCGGCGCGCCCGCGAGGGCGAGATGATTTCCGACATCTTGGGGCCCATCGCAAATGATCCCCGCATCGGTGGAACCACGGGCGCCATTGGCTTCCTGACCGACGGACGCATGGACCGCACGGCCTTGACGCGCCACGCAGTCTTCATGGCATTTGTTCCGCGCTTCCGCCCCGACCTCTATGCCTCAAGCTTTGCCGCGACGGCCTGAGCGAAGCGTGCTTCACCGGCGTCTGCGTAGCGGAAGTAGAGTTCGGGTTCAATCAATTCCAATTCCATCAATGCGAGCCCGTCGCTGACTTCCAGGCCATCGACCCGGACAATCGTCGCATCCACGTCGTCCGCGATGGCTGCAGCATCCAATTGCACGGATTCGGGTGGCGTCGCAGCCACGGTCCGACCGCCGTGCTCTTCCTGGACGCGAATGTCATCGTCCGCAGGGAACTTGCGAATCGCATGACTGTACTCGCCACCAAAAAAGAAAAGGGACCATTCGCCGCTCTGGATTTCGGGCATGAAGGGCTGCACCAGGCACGGACCCACGGGGACGGGTGATGCGTCGGGGGCCCACTTGTTGCCAGCCAGATTGAACGGCGATGCATCCCCGTTCTCAATGGTCACCAGCCCCTCGGCCCCCCCACCAATGATGGGTTTGGCCACGGCGCGGGCCCAGCCCCG
>JBFJWV010000065.1:0-6749 GCA_041623515.1 Thermoplasmatota archaeon
CCCAGCCAATCCGTCTCGTATCCATTGATTGTGTAGTCCGGTACCGTACCTTGTGCCGTGCTGGCCGAAACAGCACCGTCAACCCATTCCATGTGCAGCAGGATGTAGGAGATGCCGTCACCATTGTCCCAGTAAAATTTCTGGACATTGCCTGTGGGGCCGGGGTCAAATTCTCCGTTCGTAAATTCCAGCGATCCAGCGTTCAGCGGATCTCCAGACAAATGCCATTCCCATGCGCGGTATCCGCGTTCGTTTTTTTCCCCCAAAGACTGAACCTCGATGTCGTGGGTCCTTGCACCCCATACCGAGCGCGTGTAATTGGAGAAACTGGAATCCGTCCAAGCCATCGAATCAACCAGCCCCGAACGAGCGCCCGGGGTGGCGCAGGAGCTCGGGGCCGCATACCGATGCGACACATCCATGGACAGGGTCATGGGACCGCGCTCAAGGGTCCCCAGGCCAACGCGTTCGCAAGTAAGCAACAGAATGCGGTGTCCATCCAACAAGCCCCCCGGGTCGGACCAGCCGGGCGGCTTCGTGCCGGGGCCATGCCCCATTGGGTAATTCATCGACGTGGAGAACCAGTCGCAATTGACGAAAACAGGCGTTGCGAGGACATCTAGCGTGGTGGGTGAAATGTTTACTCCAGGCTCTCGTGCATCAATGCAGCCGGCGGCCGCTGCAAAAAGCACAATTGCTACGATCAATAGACTCCTGCTTCGTGGTTTAACTCTCGATGAGCACCACACACGCATCAGCATCTTGCCACCCCCCGTACGAAACAATGTATTCCCCCTCCAGGCCCGTCATTCCGCCGCCGTTGCTATTGGCAGTTGCCCCGGGGATATTGACGAAGACGAAAACCGGATCGGCATCGGCGTCCGGTTGCGGACGAAATTGGGTCAACCCCATCGGTCGAAAATCGACGCAATACTCCACGCCTCGAATGAAATGTGGGTTCGTTCTAATTGCCACTTCAACCGCCTCCTCGGGGGAGGAAACGGTGGGGAGTCCGCCCGCAGCGGACGCCGGCGCCGGCAGGAGTGCGGGTGCGGCAATGATGCCAACCAGAATCAAGGCAATGCGCATGGGCAGACCAACCGTTCGCCACTTTTACTGCGGCTAGTACACTCATTGGCCATTGCGGAGCGGCTCTATAATGGCGGGTGCGGCGTTTCATTCCTGTCGAAATGACCATGCATCACCCTTAACCATCATTTCCGGTTGAAGGAGAACAATGGCATTTGGCACGAATGAAATCATCATCATCGTGGTCGTGATTGTCCTGCTCTTCGGGGCCGCTGCGATTCCGAAGCTGGCACGCTCCCTTGGCAAGGCGCAAGGGGAATTCAAGAAGGCCCGGAAGGAGTTTGAATCCGAGATGAAGGCGGGCGAATCGGCGGCCGAGGGGCCGTCGGAGGCGCAAATCCGCCAAACCGCCACTGAGTTGGGCATTGACAACACCGACATGACGTTGGACGAAGTCAAGAAGGCCCTCAACGAGAAGCTGGCCTAGGTTCGCTGGTTGCGCCGCTCCGCGATGCGGGCGGCTCCGATGCCACCGAAGTACAGCACAATGAGCGGCAGCGCCACCATGGCTTGGCTGATGACGGTGGGGTCGGTCACCAGGGCACTGAAGATGATGATGGCAACGATGGCGTGGCGCCAGTACCGCATCCAGGTGCCGCTGGCCACGACGCCGGTTTTGGACAGGACGTACATGACGAGTGGCGTTTGGAAGCTGACGCCGAAGACCATGAGCATGGTGGTGGTGAAGCCGACCAATTCACTGATGGACAGGAGCGGTTGGGCGCCCAGTTCCGTTGCGTAGCCGTACAAGGTACGCAGCAGCAGGGGCAGCACCAGGAACCAGGCGAACAGCACGCCGCCGGCGAAGAGCCAGAGTGCAGGCATGAATGCGTACACCATGGTGCGCCGTTCTGCGGCGTTGAGTGCCGGGGCCACGAATCGTCCCAGTTGCCACAGCATCACGGGCAACGCCAGGGCAAAACCAAGCATGACGGCCACGTACAGTTCCGCAACAAATCCGTCAATGGGGCGCGTCACAATCAGTTGCACGCCTTCTGGGACCAAGTGGTCGGTGATGCGTCGAAACACTTGCGCCGCCATGTTGTCCTGGACGGCGGGAAGCAGGAGTGGCCAGCCGTCGCGCATCTCGAAGCGGGCGCCAAAGGCCAGGAATGTGCCGACAATCCAAATGCCAAGCGCGACCAAGATGCGCTTGCGCAATTCCTCCACGTGATCAAGGAGCGGCATTTGTTCGACATGGCTCGGCTTGATGCGCCATTTGATGGCCCACAACACGCCAATGCCGAGCACCACCAGCACGACGATGCTGGCGATGCGCAGGCCAATCCGTGGGTCCACGCGTCCCCCATTGTTCCGTGCGGTTTGAGGCTTTGCGACCGGCACCCCTTTGTCTCCAGCCATGATGAAGCACGAGTGGACGGGTTGGCAGACCTGCGTGCAATCGCGTCGGCTCCAGGCAAAGTCATCCTGTTCGGTGAGCATGCCGTGGTCTACGGCCATCCGGCCATTGCCGCGGCCACCAGCCAGCGCACGTACGTGGAAGTGGACGTTGTCGGCACCAAAACCACCGTCAACGGCTACCGCATCCACGAACGGTACCACTCCTATCTCCTGACCGCCGTGGAACGCACCTGGAAGCGCAACGAGCCGGTTCGGTTGCAGACCGAAGGCGGCGTTCCGTCCGCCAGCGGCACGGGAAGCAGCGCTGCGCTCTCAGTGGCCGCTGTGGGTGCCCTGCACAAACTGCAACACCTGGATGACCTGGGCCGGTTGGCGCAAGATGCCTTCGAGGTGGAGCGCGTGACCCAAGGGGGCGGAAGCCCTGTGGACACCACCACGTCCGCAGCGGGCGGAGGCATTGCCTTGGCTGGACTGGACAACCCTCCGGGCATCGGGGAAAAGCTCTGGGACATCCAATGGGAGGATGCCGGCTGGCGCGTCGAGCGGGTTCCCATGCCGGAATTGACGGTTGTTGTGGGCAACAGCGGTGTCAAAGGCCGCACCGATGCGGAGGTCGCAAAGGTAGCCCGCGCCATCACCCGCAACGCCATGCTGCGGGACACTCTCCAAGACATCGGCAATCTGACTCGTGATGCCGTGGCACCTCTGAAAGCGAAGGACTGGGGCGCCATTGGGCAATTGATGGACCGCACCCATGCCTGTTTGCACACGCTCGGCGTCAATCATCCCGCGGTTCAGAAGCTCGTGGAGGTCGCGCGAGCGACTCCAGGGACCTTTGGCGCAAAAATCACGGGCGCGGGGGGCGGAGGCTCCATGATTGCCCTGACGGAGAAGCCGCGGCGCGTGGCGCAGGCCATTGCCGACGCCGGCGGAACCCCGTTCATCGTGGAATTGGGCGGTCCCGGTGTGCAGTGGCACGATGCCGTGCCGGACTTGTCTTAGGCGGCGTTGCTTAAGTTGGGCACCCCATACACGGTGCCGTGTCCCGCCCGGTACTGGTCAAGCTCGGGGGCAGCATTGTCACCGACAAGGACCGCGATGCATCCTTCCGCCGTGCCGTCACGCGGCGCCTTCTCAGTGAAATCGCGAAGGCAGACGTGCCGGTGATTTTGTTCCACGGCGCCGGCTCCTACGGGCACCCGCTGGTCAAAGAGGCCGGACTGGATGTTCCACCCGTCGGGCCGAGCAAGCGGGACGCCGTGACGGCCACTCTCGCCAGCGTCACCCGGCTGCACGCCGAAATCCTCGTGGTAGCTGCTGCAGCCGGTCTCAAGCCGGTTTCTGTGCCCATCCACGCCATGATGGAAGCCAACGCCGGTGCACTGGGCGATTTGCCCGTGGATTTCATCGAAGATTTGCTGCGCGACGGCTTCATGCCGGTGCTGCACGGCTCGATGGTTCCCGATGACACCAACGGCTGGAGTGTGGTCAGTGCCGATCGTTTGATGGCCGCCTTGGCAGAGGACGTCGAACCGCGGTTGGCGGTTTTTGCCACCAACGTGGACGGGGTGCTCGATGCCAACGGGGATGTGCTGCCCGAGGTTCAATCCGAAGAAGGCTTGGTGCTGACGACTGGCGCGGGCGCCGACGTGACTGGCTCCATGCAGGCCAAGGTGCGTGCGGCCCTGCAATTGGCCGCCGTGTGCCCAACGGTCATCCTCAATGGCAACCAACGGGGTCGCCTTCTGGACGCCCTGAAGGGAAAGCCGGTCATCGGAACTCGACCATTGCCGTGAATTCGTTCGATACGGCCAAATAGAGTCATTTCCGGGTCAATGCGTGGTCGACGCCGCCGAGGAAACCCGCCGCCGCAAGGAGGAGCACCTGCGCATCCCGCTGGAGCGGGACGTCGCCGCGCGGCTGAATCCGTGGGATGGCATCCGGCTGCGCCACGAGCCACTTCCGGAATTCAACAAATCCGACGTGGACACGGCCACCACATTCCTGGGGGTTGCCCTGGAGGCACCCATCCAAATCACCGGCATGACTGGTGGCGCGCCGAAAGCGGAGGAAATCAATGCGGAGCTGGCCCGTGCTGCCAGCGAGCATGGCGTGGCCATGGGCGTTGGATCCCAGCGCGCAGCCATTGAGAACCCCGAATTGGCGTCCACGTACGCGGTCATCCTGGACCATGACGTGCCCCTGCGCCTGGCAAATCTTGGCCTTCCCCAAATCATCGCCTGGGGCGAGGCGGCGGCCGGCCACGCGGAAGCCGCGCTGGAAATGGTTGAAGGCCACGCTCTGTGCGTGCACCTGAACTTCTTGCAAGAAGCGGTCATGCCCGAAGGAGACACGGATGCCGCTGGCGGGCTGGCGGCTCTGGAGGCCCTTTGCGCCGACTTGTCCGTGCCCGTGGTCGCCAAGGAGACTGGCGCCGGCATCGATGGTGCCGCGGCCCTCCGGTTGGCTGAGGTCGGCGTTGCCGGCGTGGATGTGGGCGGATACGGTGGAACCAGCTTCAGTGCCGTCGAACATCACCGCGCCGTCGACCAAGGCGACGCCATCAAGGCGCGCCTGGGGCAAACCTTCTGGGATTGGGGCAACCCGACGCCCGATTGCGTCGCCGACGTACGGGAAGTCCTCCCGGACCTTCCCCTAGTGGCAACGGGGGGTCTGCGCAACGGCTTGGATGCCCTGCGAGCCCTTGCCTTGGGGGCCGATGTGGCGGGCTTTGCAGGGGCCATGTTTGCGGCTGCAGCGGCCAAAAACGCCTCCGAAGAACTCCGTTTCATTCTCGAAGAGTTGAAAGCCGGATTGTTCTTGGCTGGTGCGCAGCGCCCCTCAGCGCTGCATTGGGACCGCCATGAACCTTGAAGCCGCGATGCGACCGTACCTGGACCAATTCCAGGCAGAACTTGACAAGTACCTCGTAAAGCGCGAGCTAAAACCAGACGAACTTTACAACGCAGTTCGCCACCTTCCCAATGAGGGCGGGGGCAAACGCCTGCGCCCCATCATGGCCATCTTGGCCGCCCAGTCCGTTGGTGGCGACTCGAAGAAAATCATGCCGTACGGCGTGGCCGTGGAGATTCTTCACAGCTTCACCTTGGTCCACGACGACATCATGGATGACTGCGACACCCGCCGGGGCGTCGAATCGGTCCACGCCAAGTTTGGTTCCAATTTGGCCATCCTGGCCGGCGACACCATGTTCGCCCTTGTCTTTGATGTGCTCAACCACCTGGAAATCGACGACACCAGCTACCGCAGCGTTGTCCTCGACGTCGCCAACTTGGCCCGCGAGGTCTGTGAAGGCCAATACTGGGACATGCACTTTGAAGCCGCCAAGAAGATTGACGAGCTGCAATACTACCACATGATTGAGCGCAAAACGGCCACATTCTTCGAAACCTGCATGAAGAACGGCGCCCAACTTGCTGGCGCCGAGAACAACCAAGTCAAGAAACTGGCCGAGTGCGGTCGCTTGATGGGGCTGTCCTTCCAGGTTTGGGATGACTACTTGGGCGTCACGGCGTCCGAAGACGAATCCGGCAAGCCGGCCTTCAGCGACATCCGCAACGGCAAGAAGACGCTCGTCTACGTGGCCACCCATGAACGCCTGGATCCCTTCGACCGCCGCCAATTCGTGGATTTGTACCGCAAGACGGACAAGAGCGACGAAGACATCCAAGAGATTCTCAAATTCATGAACAAAGCCGGCGGAAAGGACAACATTTCCGGCCTGGAATACACCAAGCGCCGTTCCCGTGAATTCAGCAGCTTTGCGAAGGCCACCCTGGCCGAGCTGCCGGAAACCGCGGCCAAGCGGATGCTGGGCCTGCTGTGCGACTTCGCCAGCAACCGGTCGTCTTAGCTAGGCATTCAAGGCGTTGCCAATTTGCTTGTCGGGGTAGCCGGCAGGCACGGCCGATGTCCAGATGCGAGCGCCCACGTGCGAAGCGGACACCGTCTCACCGTCCCCAATCACACAGTCGGTTAGGTGGACACCGGACTCCACCGTGACGCCGTCGCCGAGGACGCATCGCTCCAGCGTGGCACCTGCGCCAACGCGCAGCTGATTGCCCGCCACCGTGTCCTCGATGCGTGCGTCCACTGCGATGTCCGCTTCCGGACCATGCCAAGTTGACGCATCCAGCAGGGCGCTGGCAGCTCGCAATCGCTCCGGGTCACCCACATCCATCCAGTATCCGTCGAAGGCGCACCCATAGAAGCCCGCGTCGAGCAGCTGGGGAAACACTTCCTTCTCCATGCTGACCATTTGGCCGGCCGGAATCAAA
>JBFJWV010000066.1:0-6706 GCA_041623515.1 Thermoplasmatota archaeon
GACCTGGATGACCGCAGCATCTTCGTTACCGCCAGCGCCGGCGACCCCACGCAGGGTCCGCCGGACGCCGGCCAGTTCGGTCTGATCTTTACGGAGGTGGATTTGCAATCCCTCCGGGACATCCAGGGCGTGGAACGCGTGGTGCCTTCAGGAGAGGTGGGCATCACCCGCATCGCTTTGGCCGACAAGGAAATTCCATTCCGCTCCTTGACCGCCACCACGCCGGACGCGGACGAGTTGCGCCGGCCGGCCGATTATGCTTCTGGAGGACCGTTTTCTCTGGGCGCCGAAGAAACCGTCCTGGGCGCCACCGTTGCCAAGAGCCTCAACGCGTCGGTGGGCGATGCCATCACCATCAGCTACGAGGACGGATCCGAAGCCAGCCTGACTGTGACTGGCGTGTTGGCGCTGCAGGAGAGCCTGTTCGGAAGCAACAACGGCCAGGTGTTCGTTCCCGTGGATCCGTTCTACCAAATCCAGGCGCGCAGCCCCAGCTCCGATGCTTTGGTCCGCGTCTACTCGGGCTTCACGGTGTTCGCCGATGATGCCCGCACCATCGACGCCACCCAGGAGCGCGTGGACAACTACTTGCAGCGCAATTCGGATGCAGCACAGCTGCTGCAGGAAGACATCATCATCTTGGTCAGCACCCCCAGTGACATCACCGCCAGCATTGGAACCGCCTTTGACCAAGTCACGATTTTCATCGCCGCCATCGCCGGCGTCAGCTTGCTCGTTGCGGGCATCATGATTGCGTCGGTCATGCTCATCAGCGTCGCCGAACGAACCAAGGAAATCGGGATGATGAAGGCCATCGGCGCCACGGACGGATTTGTTCTTCGCATGTTCCTGCAAGAAGCCGCCATCATTGGCCTCCTGGGTTCCCTGCTGGGAATTGGCTTGGGATTGGCCGGTGGGGCCATCATGGTGGAAACGCTGTTTGTTGAAGAAGGGGAAACGGTGGCGTTCGTTGTTCCCTGGGACTGGGTGGCCATCAGCGTCTTGGTTGGTGTCTCCGTGGCACTGATTGCAGGCATCCTCCCCTCCAGCCGCGCCGTACGCATTCAACCCGTTGAGGCGCTGAGCTACGAATAGGGCGGCAGGGGCACAATGGCCCGGCCGCAACACTTACACGCAACCGTGCTCAGCAACGGATGTGGAACTGTACAACTACGAGATTCCATTCGAGGACGTGCTGCCCCAAGTCAAGGCAGACCATCCGGATTTGGAAGCCATTGGCGTGCAGTTCCCGGACGGCTTGCGGGACCACGGCACGGAAATTGCCGAAATCGTGGAAGCGGAACTGGGTGTTCCCGTGGTCATCAGTGCCGACCCATGCTACGGCGCCTGCGACCTCTGCGATGATGAAATGGCCAAGCTCGGCGTCAACGTCCTGCTGCATTTCGGCCACAGCGACATGCCCAGCGTGCCTGAGCTGGGCGGCGTGCATGTCTACTACATCCAGGCATGGAGCACCCACACCATCGAGCCGGTCGTGACCGATGCGGCCCTGAACCACTTGAAGGGCAAGAAGATTGGATTGTGCACCACGGCCCAGCACACCCACAAAATGGAGGAGGCCAAAGCCATCCTCGAATCGCACGGGTTCGAAGCCCAAATCGGCTTCGGCGACGACCGCACCAAATTGCAGGGGCAGCTGCTGGGATGCAACGTGATGGCGGCCACGCGGCTGGCCGACGTGGACGAATTCTTGTTCGTCGGAAGCGGCGATTTTCATCCCCTTGCCCTGGCATTGGAAACCGAAAAGCGCATCGTCGGCGCCTGCCCGTACACGAACACCATTCACAGCTTTGACGAGCCGAAGCACAAGATTTTGCGGCAACGGTACGCGGCCATCGCGAATGCTCAGGAGGCGGAAACGTTTGGCGTCGTCATCAGCACCAAGGGTGGCCAAATGCGCATGCAACTGGCCAAGAAAACCCTCGACAAGTTGCGCAAGCACGGCAAGAAGGGGTACCTGATTCAGAACAAGCAAATCAGTCCCGCGGACTTGCTTTACTTCCGCCACTTGGACGCATTCGTTGGAGTGGCTTGCCCCCGCGTTCCCATCGATGACCAGGGCCGTTACGATAAGCCGTTCTTGACGCCACGGGAGTTGGACATGGTCCTGGGCATCCGGCCAATGGACAGCTACGTGTTTGACACGTACGCAGCCAATTCGAAGTGATCAGGTTCCAGCCCAGACGAGGCCGGCGTCCGTGTCCTGCACGATGCCTTTGAGGCATAGAACACGCACATCGCCTTCCAAGTCGGCCACCCTTTGGTAAAGGGGTGCCAAGGCCTCGGGTGCCACGGGGTGGCTGGCATGGCGGAGGGTATTGATGAGTCGAGGGTTCAGAGGACGGGTGGTATTCATGGGCGCCATCAACAAGCTGTTGCCCGGCGCCAACCATAATGCTCATCGCAAACCACCGCAACATGCTACGCCCAGCGGCGCAATGGCGCGCCAATCCACCGACAATTGGGGGTTAAGCGGCGTCGACCCAACGCTGGCGCAACAAATCCCGTACAGCGACCAAGATGGTCACGGGGTCCACCGGTTTCGTGAGGAACGCCTCAATGTCCGCCAATTCCGTCGCGTCCTCGCTGACCTGCCGATCCGGGAACGCCGTCATCATGACCCGGTACGAATCCGGCGTGAGCGTGATGCATTTTTGCAAGAACTCGATGCCGTCCATGCCGGGCATGCGGTAATCGCTGATGACGATGTCATACGGTTCTTTGCGCGCCTTGATCAAATCCATGGCGGCCATGGCATGTTCCGCCATGTCCACTTCCAATCCCTTGAACGCCGCAGCCAGCAGCCGAGCCAGGGAGGAGCGAATGTCCTCCTCATCGTCCACGAACAACACGGAATGCCCCCGGGCTGCCGCCACGTCCTGCTCATCCAAGAGAGCGCTGAAATCCACCACGCATTTGATGCGCGTCAGCCCCTAATAAGAGGTTCCACGGGCGTGAATCCATTGATTTTCGCTATGAAAAGGCCGGGTCCAAGGTGTCCAAGTGCGACACATCGTTGACGCGGCGCAGGGAAACGTTGTCGCCCACTTCCAAGTGCGTGATGTTGGCGTTGTCTTGAGGCAGAGATTCCAATTCCGCCAAGGAGCGGCCCAACATGGTGGCCACCAAGATGCGATTGATGCGTCCGTGGGCAACGATGGCCAAATCGCGATCGGCGGCTTCAGCCCGCAATCGCGCGGCCACGGCGCGGACCCGCAACTGCGCCAGCAATGCGGATTCGCCCCCGGGGAACGGTTCCTGGGGGAAGCCGCCGCTCCAGGCATCAAGGACGTGGGCAATGGTGTCGCGGGCTGCATCCAAGGTTTGGCCGCAAAGCTGGCCATAATCCACTTCGTACATCTCCGTCAGCAGCCGGGTGCCGCCGTTGCCCGGGCGCGCGTCCACCATGTGTTGGGCCGTTTGCCGCGCCCGGCGCATGGGAGACACGTAAATGGCGTCCAGGTTGGTTTCCTCAAAGGCGGCGCCTAACGATGCGGCTTGGGCGTGCCCCCGATCGGACAACAAGCCGTCGATGCGGGGACCTTGGATGATACCCTCCTTGTTGCAGGTGGTCTCCCCGTGACGAATGACGTACAAGTCTCCCATCAGGACGGTATTGCGGCTGACGGCATCTTAAGCCGTGCGTTCCTCGCCCAACCGTGCGCAAACGGGACTTGCAGCATGCATTGGAGGCCATTCTGGACTTTCCCAATCCGCAAGCGGCCTTGGAGCAGTACCGCACGCCTCCGGCCATTGCCACGGAACTGTTGTGGGAAGCCCATGAGGAAGGCGCCATTGTGGGCAAGCGCGTGGTGGATTTGGGCTGCGGAACCGGAACCTTTGCCGCCGGCGCAGCCGCCTTGGGGGCCGCCGACGTGGTCGGTGTGGACGTGGACGCAGAAGCCGTGGACATGGCGCGCAATGCCGTCCCCGGCGCATCATTCCAAGTGGAAGATCTGGCCCAATGGGTACCGGTTGAGGCCGATACGGTGTTCATGAACCCGCCATTTGGCGCCCAAAACAAGCACGCGGACCGCATCTTCTACGACAAGGCCATGGCGACGGGTGCCAGCACCATTTGGTTCTTGGCGCAGCCCGTCACGCAGGGATTCTTGGTGGCCATGGCACGGGATGCAGGCCGCAGTTTGGAGAAGGTGGGGGAATGGGATTACCCGTTGCCGGCCACAATGGCTCACCATTTTGAGGCCGTCAAACGCGTTCGCGTCGGCGGCTACCGGCTCGGCTGAACGGAGTCGTTAAGCCGCGGTGGCGGGCGCGCGGCGACGGCGCTTTTGTGCACGCCGTGCAAGCCGCTCTTCCTTCGTGGGTACCTTGAGGGCATACACGAGTTTGAAGGGACGCAGCGCGAGCAGGACGTACTTGCCCAAGTCGAATTGGTACCAGCGGTGGCCCAGGTACGCGCTGTCCGGGAAGGCGTGGTGATTGTTGTGCCATCCCTCGCCGAATCCGAGCACGCCGAAGATGGCGTTGTTGCGCGCCACATCGGGCGATTCGTAAGGGCGGGCGCCCCACGCATGGCAGATGCTGTTGATGCTCCAGGTGGTGTGGTGCATGAGGAACACGCGGACCGCACCGGCCCATAGTGCACCTTGCAAGAAGGCGCTGAACGTGCCGAGCCAGGCGAATGCAATCAACGCGGGACCGAGGAACGTGAGGATGTACCAGAGCAATTGCGTTTTCTCAAAGAAACGCACGACCGGGTCGCGCATGAGGCGGTCGTAGGCCGGGCCCGAGTGGACCATGTTGCCCTTGACCATCCAGCCGATGTGCGCGTGCCACAGACCCTCGAGGGGGCTGTGGGGGTCGCCGGGTTGGTCCGCCAGAGCGTGGTGGCGCCGGTGGGTGGCTGCCCAGGAGGCGGGGCCACCCTGAAGCGCCTGCAAACCGGCCCAAATGAGAACCGCCTTGACGGGCCCGCGGGCCTTGAAGGCGCCGTGGGTCAACATGCGGTGGTAGCCGAGGGTGATGCCCATGCCGCCAATGAATTGCATGCCCATCCAGATGGCAACAATGGGCCAACTGAGGGACGTGCCCCAGGCCCAGCCAATGGCGACGAACGTCAGCAAGAACGGGATGAGTGCCACCAAGGTGACAGCGACTTGGTTGCCGCGGTGGCGGCCCAAGAATGGATATGTGGATTCGTGACCCATCAGATGCATTGAAACCGAGAACGGTATTAAGCGACCAGTGGACCGGGTGCCCCCTGGTCTTGCAACGGACACTCGGTGTCCAAAAGGAAAGCCATGGACGAAAACGACTCCCCCAACATCCCGGATGTTCCCTCCATCCCCGACGATGATCGCGGTATGCTGGAACGCCTGGACGAGTTCCTGGACGAACTGGCGGAGGGCCACCGCGCCGCCATGGAACAAGTGGTTGCGTGGCTATGGAAGACCGGGTCGATGGAGCGGGAGATCCATGACTCCGTGACCGCCATTGGCGTCATTTTCCAGAAGTGGAGCTTCGAAATTCTCTTCTTGCTGCGGGTCCGCAGCACCATGCGGTTCAACCAGCTCAAGGAAGAGCTCACCAGTGTTCACCAAACCTCGTTGCGGGGACGCGTGGCCCAAATTGCAGGCATCGGCAGCCGGACCTTGTCCCAGCGCCTCAAGGACTTGGAGGAGCAGGGCATCATCCGCCGCGACGTTTACCCCGAGGTTCCGGTCCGCGTGGAGTATTCGCTGACGCGCAAGGGCAATCGCTTCGGCGACCTCATCATGCCCGTGATTGCGCACCTGCGAATCTGGGACGCCACCCACGCGAACGACAAGCCGCGCAGCTAGACCCAGCGGATTCGTCCCGGATGGGGTTGGCCAGCAACCGGATTAGAGCGGGTGGTCGAGGATGAATTCAATCCATTCCAACTGGCGTTCGCCATCCCAGCCATCGGCAAACATGGGGCGCGTCACGGTCGCCGTGTAGACGTCGCAAACTCCGTGGCGCGTGTCGGGCCAAATGGGATGGGCCGCCTGCCAGCTGCTGTCGATGTCGTTGTAGTCCCCGATGAAGATCTGGCCGTTTTGGTGGTGGCACTTGGAGGTGTCCCAACCGTCGTCGTCGGCGTCACGAATCATGACGTCGTCGCTCCAGGTCACGCCACCGTCGAGGCTGTACGTGTAGTACTGCGTGAGCGCCTGGTGCTGGCCTTCACAGTGGGCGTCGCCCGTGCGCGGATTGTCCGGGCAATCAATGAGCCGCGTGTCGCGGCTGTCCATCCAGCTGACGTCAATGACGCCGCCGGGGCTGACACTGATGGCGGGGAAGATCTTCCACTGGTTGTCGGCGCCCAAGGGCGGCGCGTCGCTCACCCGGACGGGGTCATTCCATGTGGACCCCATGTCGAAGCTGCTGGCAACCCAAATGCCCGTCCCTTCGATGTCTTCGCCGTGGGTGTTGGCACGGCAGTTGCGGCTCCATTCTTCCGCTTGGCAACTGTCCTGCCAGGCGACGTACAGGGCGTCGGCGTAGGGGGATTCGGGGTTGCGGTCCGTGGCCAATTGGGGCCACCCTCCACGCCGGTCCCGCCCTTCCAACGTGGGCATGGACAACCGGTTGATTTCGAAGATTTCCTGCCGTTCTTCCCACGTTTCGCCGTAGTCCATGCTGCGGCGCACTTGCACGCCTGCACCGGAGGTCCACAGGGCGTAAACTTGGTTGTTGGTGC
>JBFJWV010000067.1:0-6606 GCA_041623515.1 Thermoplasmatota archaeon
GCGCGAAAAGCGCCGCCAGCAATTCGAACACACCAAGCCCAAGGTTGGCGTCAACGCCGCCGGCCTGAAAAAATGGGCCTGGCCCCTCGGGCTTGTGCTGTTGGTCGGGGGCATCGTGACCGCCATGGTGGTGACGGACAATGCCGCCGGCGACTGCCCCGGCCACTGGCACGGCGCATTCACCGTGATTGTTGATGGGCAGGAAGTGCCATTCAACCTCGCCCAAAACCCGCAGTGGGGCAGCGTCGACAACACGTGGGCTCCAGGCACGCACATTCACCAAGACCAATTCAACAAGCCGTTCAGCGACGGCATCTACCACTTCCACCCCGCGGCGCCGCGATGCACGCCGTGGGAGGATGCGTTGCGCCACCTCAACATCGAGGTGTCGTCCAGCAAGTTGACCCTGGGAGCCGAGCACGGCGCACTAGCAGGTACGTACGAGGAAGCCCCGGTTCGCGTGTTCAAGCAAGCCTGGAGCGCCCAAGACGACGAGTGGGTGGAAGTGAGCAAGTTCAGCAGCGTGCTGAACAAGCAGCCCCTCAACGGCGATGGCCTGGTGATTCTCTATGGCGACTACACGGACGCCCAAGTGGAAGAGTACCTGGCCAATGCCAACACCATGAAGGGCAACCCCAGCTACGACCCGCACTTCGAAGCGGCTTAGTTGCGGAAGCGCGCAACAATCGCATCCGCTAGTTCGTGAGGGGATACGTCCCCCGCGTCGGCCTGAGCGAACAGGGACCCAAACTCTTCGCGGGGCTTGCCGCGACCGTCAAAGGCAAAAGCCGCAATTTCCCGTTCGAGCAGGTCCCTAACCTGCGTGCGAAGCCGGCGTTTTCGGCGCGCTTCCCATTCGCCGGACCGTTGGCTCCACGCGGCATGCTTGGCCACTTGTTCGGCCACTTCCTTGACCCCTTCTCCTTTTTCCGCGATCGTACGGCAAATGGGTTGCCACCAGAAATCGTCCACATCGGGATGCCCAAGCATCATCATGGCTTCCACTTCGCCGGCCACCTTGTCGCTGCCGTCCAGGTCGCTCTTGTTGATCACGAACACGTCGGCAATCTCCATGACGCCGGCCTTCACGGCTTGCACGTCATCCCCGTATCCAGGTACCAGGACCAACAACACCGTGTCGGCCATGCGGATGATGTCCACTTCGGCTTGACCGACGCCGACGGTTTCGACGAGGATGATGTCCTTCCCAGCAGCGTCCATGACCTTGACGGCGTCGCTGGTGTACGTGCTCAAGCCACCGAGAGCCCCTCGCGTGCCCATGCTGCGGATGAACACATCCGGGTCGTTCGTGCGGCTTTGCATGCGAATTCGGTCGCCGAGGATGGCGCCACCACTGAATGGGCTGCTGGGATCCACGGCAATCACGCCGACGGTTTTGCCCTCGCGTCGGTAATGCTCGATCAACTTGTCCGTGAGCGTTGATTTTCCCGTTCCCGGGCTGCCAGTCACACCAATGACATGGGCGCGACCCGTGAGGGCGTGAAGTTCCTTGAGGCATTGCTCCGCCACCGGGTCATCGCGCTCGACGAGACTCAACAGGCGGGCCACGGCACGGCGGCTGCCCGCGCGGACCCCTGCCACCAATTCCTGCGCATTCATGGATGCCGCCCCGGCGTGCACGCGACGAACCCGAACCGCGCCGTGTGCATGCTATTCCTGGAAACGAGGGTGGGCTTCAATCCACTTGACGATTTCACGAGTATCGGTCCCCGGACCGAAGACGGCCTCAATGCCGCGGTCCTTCAACGCCGCCGCGTCGTCGTCGGGAATGATTCCGCCGCCAAACACCACCACATCTTCGGCGCCTTCTGCGACCAACAGTTCCTTGATTTTGGGAAACAGCGTGTTGTGCGCGCCGCTCAAGCAGGAGAGACCCACAAGGTCCACATCCTCTTCGATGGCGGCGGTGGCAATTTGTTGCGGAGTTTGGCGCAGGCCCGTGTAAATCACTTCCAAGCCAGCGTCACGCAATGCACGCGCCACCACTTTGGCGCCGCGGTCGTGGCCATCCAGTCCTGGTTTTGCAACAAGAACCCGAATGCGTCGGTTTGCCATTGGCCGTCCCACAGGACAGGTCTTATTGAAGGCGCCGGCGCGCGACAAACGCCGCCCCGAGCAGTGCGAGCGCGCCCAAGACGCCCACATTCGGCGAGCGCTTGGAGTTGTGCTCGCGCTCAATGGCATCAACGGTGGCGGATTGGTCGGCTTCAGGAATGACATCGCCGGCACCCCCATCCGCGGCAACCGTGGCCACCACGCGAACGATGCCCCGAATGCGGGGATCTTCCACGTCGGCCACGTCGCCCGGTTTGGCGTCTGCAGGAGCCCGGATGGCAATGGGAATGACCCCGGTTTCATTCGGGTCCACTTCGTGGAATCTGCCCGCAGGGAATGTCACCCACTCGGAAAATTGCCCTTGCACGGTGGCATCCAAGGCAAGCCGGCGCTCGCCGCCGTTTCGAACATGCAAATCCCAAAGCAGCGCCGTTCCCGGTGCGATCACGCGCTCGGTGGAGCCCGTCAATGCAACTTGCAAGAAGTCCGGCGCGGCAAAGGTCTCGTCAATGGCATCGTGGTATTCGAGCAGCGGGAGAACCATGTTACCACCGGGGTTGACGGCCGGCGCCAGTTGGTACGTGGCCGGAACGGGTCCATTGCCGTGGAGCCACAACAAGGCCACCAAAGTTTGATCGGGGTCGTAAGCAACCACATCGGCTTCAGGTCGTGGGATGATGGGCGCAGACACTGCCCGCGCAGCGCCAACCGCACCCAACGGCACCGGGCCGACATCTGCCAGCACCTTGACGCCGGGGAATCCATCGTAATCCGGCGGGTGGTAGCTCACACCATCCTTCGGAACCTGGAGGATGTAGCCCTCGAGCACTCCGTCGGTCCAGGCGGTCGCGGACTCAATGGGAACTTCCAGCGTCCCCTCTTTGCTCAAATCAAAATTGAGCCCGAGCCGCAGAGCCGGCTGCAGCGGCACCACCCACCCCGCCCGCAGCGCACGGACATCGGATTGGGTGTCCACCGTCCCGGGAACCGGCTCTTGCCGGTCCCGGGGGTCTTCGCTCAACGTGTTGAATTCCAAGACCGGTCCGTTGGTGTAGATGAAGCCAAACGTTGCCACGACGGCCATGGGTCGGGCCGCGTAGCTGGAGTGCAAGTACACGCGGTCGTGGTGGCCCGCTGGTTGGGCGGGGTCGAGGAATTCAACCCCAAGCTGCAAGCGACCCACGGATTCAACATCGCGCAGGCTGCGCGCTTCCAGGAGGAAGGTTTCGATGATGCCATGCTGGTGAGCAAACGGAATGGTCAGGAGGATGGGGATATCCACAATTTCTCCCGCCGGAACGCGAGCAGTGGCCAGTGGAAGGCGGGCTATCCATGTGTCCGGTACGTCGAGCAAGGACAGCGTCACTTCGTCGTCGAAGGTGCCGTTCAGGTTGTGCAATTGCACACGCCAGAAGTACGTCGTGGCCTGACCGTTGGAGCCTCGAATCCGCTCGTCACTGGATAGACGGATGTCGCCGACTTGCTGCACACCCAAGGAAACCGGGTACGCTTGGACGCCAGCGTCTGGCATGCGGTCGTAGCTGTTGGCGTTGCCGCCGAAGCCAAGGAGCCAGTATGCCTCGGCGTTGACGCGAATGTCCGTCAAGCGCGAGCCCTCAAACGGCTCCACACCCAGTTCATCAATGATGTACTTCCGCGGAACCAGGGCGCTCAGGTGGCCGCTGCTGGCTTGGCCATCCACTTCCAGGTTGGTCACGATGCGCATGTAGTCGTCGGGCGACGTTTGCCGCCAGAGTGCCGCATAATAGTACGAGCCAAACGCATCGTGCAGCGTGTACACATCGTAGCGCAACTCGTACGCGAAGGTGCCGTAACGGAAGGACACGACGTGGGTCACATCATCCGCATAGGTGCGCGAGGGATCCGGCTCCACGGCGGTTGACAAGACGAAGCGGAATTGGTTGGGCGTTTCCTCGATTTCAAGGCTCAACAAGTCCGCCTGGCTCCACCGGGAATTGGCAGCTGTTCCGGTGCCGGCGACGTTGACGTCGCCCTGGGGGTCATCGAGAATGATGCTCGCTTGACCCAGTGGTGCCACCAGGAGCAGCACCAACAAAACCGCTCGTACCATTGAACGGCCCATCGAAAGACGGTATTTACGCAGTATAGGCGAATTGTCGAAATTAACGACGCCTTCGAAGCAAGACCAACAGACCCAACGCGGCCGCAAACGGCGCCGGGACCGTCCGGGTCGTTAGCTCCGCATCCGTGCTGTCCACGAGGATGCTTTGGTCCGGGTGGTCTTTCTCGACGTCCACCTCGGCCAGCAACCGCACCAACGCCCGGGCATCCGGGTCCTTCGTGCTCTGTGCCTGGAAAATCAAGTCCACTTGGTCACCATCCATTGCGTCCAGTGGCGCACGCACCGCGATGGCAATCTGCCTTGCAGAGCCTGCGCGGACATCGATGACCACATCACCAAGCACCTCCGCCCACTCCTTGTTGGGGCCTTCCAGAGACAAGGCGAACCGGTCGTTGACCACGCCCGAGTTGACGATGCGCATGTCAAAGAGGACCATTTCGCCGGGGTTCACAAGCGCCTCCTGGCTGCTGACCATTTCAATGTCGACATCCGTCAGGCTGTGAAACAGATCGTCCACGGGGTCATGGTACTCCAACAGCGGCAGTTGCAACATGGCGCCGGGAATCAGATTGGGCGCTGCCACGAAGTCCTGAACGTAGGTGGGTGGCCGCCCCACGTCCAAGGTAATCGACAACCAGAGGCTGGCGCCATGGGGCGCAAACGGCACCAAATCGGCCTCCGCGTAGGGCGTGAAGTCCACTTCGAAGGTTTCGCTGCCCGCCACTCCCGATGACGCCGGTTCCGAAGGACCGAAAGCACCCAACACCACCGTGCGCGGGTTGTTCCTCATCTGAAACTGATTCTGGTTCTGGTTCTGGTTTTGGTCGGCAGGGTTGCGCGAGAGGTAGAGCAACTCGCCCTTCAAAATGGCGTCTTGAAGCGGGAACGTGCTTTGCACGGGGAACGTCAAGGTGCCCGTTCGGTTGAGGTCGAAATCTAAGCCCATTTCCAGGGTGGGTTCAAGGAAAATCATCCAGCAGTAATTGGTCCTTTGGTGGACCAGTGGGGCCACCGTGCCGGAGCCGCCGCAGATGCCTGCCCCGACATCCACTTGGTCGCTGTTGGGGTCCTCCTGCGCCGCGTTGAAGTAGACGTTTGTGAAACCGAATACGTCGAGGAAGGCTTGGTTGAGTGGGTCGTTTGCGGTCAGTTCCCGTGAATGAATCCACATGGTGTCGTGGTGCCCCGCAGGCTGGGGAATCTCCGTGTACCGAATCCCCAATTGCACACGACCCACTGCGTTCGGGTCGCGCTGGCTGTGCGCTTCCACCAAGAAGGATTCGAATGCGCCGTGCTTGTGCGCAAACGGCGTGGACACGAGGACAGGGAGGCGCAGGCTGCTGTTGGCATCGATGCGGACATCGGCAGCGGGAATCCGAACGTCCCAGCTGGATGGCGCACCCTGGAAGGAGAGCACCACGTCGTCGGGCGAATCCGCCCAGTTTTGGAGCAGAATCTCGAAAACGTAGGTAGTGTCATCGCCGTTGGAAGCGCGCACGGGCGTGCTGCTGTGCAATCGCAAATGCCCTGTCTGTTCGACGCCCAGCCGGGGCGTGTACTCCCCGAGAGGTTCGCCTTCATCCGGCATGGAGTCAATGATGGTTACCGGGCACGGTTCCTGGACGACGATGAATTGCATGGTGCAGTCGGGCGAAAACAGCCCGGCTCCGAGGGCCCGCACGTCCTGGAGGGGCACTTGCGGGTGCATGGGTGCACCGGACGCATCCTGCAAAGCCTGACGTGGAACCGTCGCGGTGAATGTGTCGACTTCGGGGTCAATGGACAATTCCAGCTGGCTAACTTGCGCCCAGCGCTGCAGGGTGGCATCGAATTTCATCAGGCGCGCAAAGTTGGCCGTGAAGATGTCCACCCGGTATTCGGCACCCCCCAAGGAGAAGTACGTGAAGATTTGGCCGGTTTCGAACAGGATGTACGGTTCCTGGTCGACGTCATCGACCGCAATGACGAATTGAACGCTCTGCGCCGATTCCACAATGCTGAGCGACAGCAAATCGACCATTTGGTAGCGGCCCGGGTCGGGGGCTTCCACGCCACCGGCCGCAATTTCCAGATCGCCGGCGCGGTCTTCGAGAACGGGCTCGCCAGCATCATCCTGGCCCAGGCTGGAGCCTGGCACCGCCAGGAGCATCACCAGCGCAACCGCCAACCAGGTCCGACGCACGGCCGGAAACGACGAACGGACCCCCTTAGCGGTTGTGGTTGCCGAGCCGACTGCCCTCCGAGTGCATCCGCGGCCCGTTATCGGGGCCCGATTACTCTTCTTCGTCTCCTGCTTCATCGGTGTCGGCGTCCATGGCCGGCAGAACGGCCACCTGAGCCACCTTGTCGTCGCCCACCTTGAAGATGGTCACGCCCTGGGTTGAGCGCCCTTGTTGCGACACCTGAGATACCGGGGTGCGGACCAC
>JBFJWV010000068.1:0-6562 GCA_041623515.1 Thermoplasmatota archaeon
GACGAATCTCTGCCACGTCACCAGGGGCAATCCGCCGCCCCGCGATGACGGGATTGGTCATACGACGCCCTCGCGCGCGTATTCCGCGGCGAACTCGACGATGGAACCTGCGATGTCGGCGCGGGTGGCTTGCTCCAGGCCTTGGTAGCCCGGGCTGGCGTTGATTTCGATGATCTTGGGGCCCTGGTTGGATTCCAAGTAGTCGACGCCGGCGCAATGAAGGCCCATGGCCTTGGCAGCGGCTACGACGACGCGCTCCTCTTCGGGACTGAGAGTGATGGACCGGCCAAGACCGCCCCGGTGGATGTTGCTGCGGAATTCGCCAATCTTGGCTTGGCGGCGCATGGCAGCAACCACCCGGTCGCCGACCACGAAGGCACGCACGTCTTTGCCTTTGGATTCGGCAATGAATTCTTGGAGCATGATGGTGTGGCCAAGGCTCCAAAATGCTTGCAGGACCGATTCGATGGCTTCGCGGGATTCCACGAGCATGACGCCCACGCCCTGGGTTCCCTGCAGGAGCTTCAGGACGCAGGGGGTTCCTCCCACCAGACTCAACGCTTGGTCCAAGTCGCCGACGCGTCGGATGACCATGGACTTGGGGATGTCCACATCCAAACGGGAAAGGACCTGCATGCTGCGCAATTTGTCCCGGGCCCGCAGGATGGCCATGCTGGGGTTGATGACGGGCAAGCCCATTGCTTCAAACTGGCGAACGACGGCGCAGCCGGTTTCGGTGACGCTGGTGCCGATGCGCGGGATGATGACGTCGTATTGATGGGAATCCACCTCTTTTCCTTGGTAATAGAGGCGGGGCTGTCGGGGGTGCATGACCATGCCCACTTTGGTCACGTCCATGGTGTCGAATGCGTATCCGCGCTTTTCGCACGCTTCACGCAAGCGGCGCACCGAGTGCAAGCGGGGCTGACGGGTGAGAACCAGGAAGCGCACGGGTCGTAGACTGCGGGGCTTCGGTTAAAGCCATCACGCCGCGAATGAGCGAATGACGGCGCTCAGGGCGTCGAAGCCGGCGAAGATTTTGCCATGGCCGTCTCAATTCTGGTTCGCCCCGAAACACGGGCCAGGTACCCTTTTGGCAAGCAGAGCAATGGCGACTGGGTGGCGTTCGCCACCGGTGGAAACATGCGAAAAATACTGAATTTTGCCATGCTTGTTCTCGTGCTGATGTTTGTCAGTGGAAACGCAACTGCCAGCAGTGCTCATGCGGAGGGCCACGCGTCGGTCACTGCCGACGGCAGCACCTACGGCGCCCATTGCTTCGCCGACGCATCGGATGCTCCGAGCGCGGGCGGCAGCTGTGAGGTCAACACGGGCGTGTTTGACCCCAAGTGCAAGGCGTCGTTTGAAGTGGGATACGGAGGCTTTGCCGGCTGCCGCACCCCCATTGCGTTGCTGCCATGCCTTGGAGCCAGCTTCGGCGCCGGTTCCTTCGTCTGCGATTGAACCCGCTTGACTCCCTCTTCCTCTTCTCCTATGTGACCCCGATGCGCAGCAACGAACGGCCGTCCCGGAACAAATTCAGGACACCGGTTTCACTGACAGTGATGGCGATGGCCTTGGTCTCCGTCGTGGCGGCCGCAGCAGCCAGGTGCCGCCCCCCCAATCCGGAGGGCAAATCCGTCGGGTCACGCACCTCGATGTAGCGACCCGCCGCTTCGACAACCCCGTCGTCGCGGATCACGATGGCGCCGTCGATTTGCGCGAATTCCTTCATGGTTTCCCATGACGCTTGATCGGTAACCAGCCGTTCCTGCGGCGCATGGCCCGCGAACGGGTTGAGCACCACTTGCCGGCTGTGCTTCAGCACGCGGTCGGTGTCGCCGATGATGAACAGCGCCCCGACTTTCTTGGATTCCCTGCCTTCACGAGCCAATTCGGAAGCCAATTGCATGACGGCTTCCACAACGCCGACGTCGGCGCGGTACTCCAGGTCTTTCTTGAGCTTGGCAACGGATTCGTCATGGGCCATGTCGAACGCCAGGAACGCGTGGCCCGATTCGTCCCCCAGTTCGACGACGAACAGGCGCTCATCGGGTTCAAGCAAGCCCTCCACGTAAGCGGCGAGAATGACGTCGCGCAGGGTGCGCAAGGCATTGATGCCTCCACCCACGCGGAAACCCAGATGCATCAGCACAACGTCGTCGTTGCCGCGAAATGCATCCACGGCATTGGGGTGCGGCGTGGCCACAATCAGGGGCGGGCCCAATTTCTCAGCCCACTTTTCCAGCAGTTCAAGGTCGCTGCCGGCAATCAAGGTCTTGGTGGCACGAAACAAACGGCGAAACGAGCGCGCTTGCTTCGCCAATGCCTCCATGGAGAGGGTGAAGAAGAGGGAAAGGAAAAGTGTGCAGGTTTAGCGCAGCATGCCGCGCGCCTTGCAGCTCGGGCACGTGGTCACGAATGGCTTGGTGCCGACCGCGTCAAAGCGCGCCTTGCAACGGGGGCAGTTCATGTGGTGAACTTCGCCTTCGGGGGCCGGAGCGGCTTCGGGTTCGGGCTCGTCCCAACCCTCGTCGTCCTCGTCTGCTTCGGCGTCGTCCGCTTCGTCATCCCAGGCCAAGTCGTCGTCCCAGTCATCATCATCTTGGCCGCGCTTGCGCGTTGCCGCCAGGACAATCCAGATGATGGCGCCAATGACGATGAGGCCGCCGATGGCGATGAGCAGCCAGAACCACCATTCGTCAGTGACCTTGTCCGTGTCCGCCGCAGTGCCTTCGTAATCAGCTTCGGCCGGCACAGCGCCGCCCGTGAACTTGCCGACGTCGCCGTCGTACCACATGGTGACCAGGTACTTGGTGGCCTTCTTGGCGGCCGTGCCCGTGTGCGCGTAGGACGCATCGGTGAAGCCGGCTTCGCCTTCCTCGAACTCGGCGGCCAGGAGGTACGGGCTGTTGCTGTACCAAATTTGGACACCCTTGACATCGTCGGGCAGGTCGGCGCCGTCGGGCAGCACCCACTCAACCGTGTTGGTGCCGTCCTTGCGCGTCACCGTCACCTTGACGAGCTTGTTGGCGGCTTCGACTTCGTCATCCGTGATGGGCAGCGAATCGTTGTCCGTGATGTTCACGTTGAAGTCATCGATGTCGAGGCCGTCGTAGGAGCCTTGGGCGCTTTCGGTGGCAACCACGATGGTTCCCTCATGGGTTCCTTCCACGTCCAAGTCGTCGACGGCGCGGACCCGGAACGTTTGCAGGGTATCCCAGTTCGTCGCGGTGAAGTTGAACCGCAGCTCGGTGGCAGCGACTCCGCCGCCACGGGCGACCGTCAATTCGTCGGAGCCGTTGAACACCATGGTCACGTTGGACGTTGGCTTCGTGGAAAGCACGGCGGTGAACGTGTCGTAGCCGCTGCCTTCCGTAACCGCGAGGTCCGTGTGTCCTGCAAAGATGACGCCGTGGTCGTCGTCCACGATGGTGACCGTCAAATTCCGGTCGGACAAGGCATTGTAGTCGGCATCATTGGACGTGATGTTGTGGACGATGCGGGCCGTTTCGTTGCCTTCAACCAGCGCATCTTGGACCGCCGTGATGGTCACACTGCGGGTTTGTTGCCAGTTGGTGGTGGTCCACGAAACCGAGCTGGTGGACAGGGTGATGTCCGCCGACGCAGTGGTTAGGGCAACCGTCACACCTGCGCTCGGTTTCTTCTCGAGCGTCAGGTTGTAGACCCAAGTGGAGCCGCCTTCAACCACGAACGCGTCGTCGTCATTCTGGTAAGCAACACGCGCCGCATCGTTGTCGGCCACCGTCACGGTCACGGATGCGATCGTGAGGTTGGCGTACGTTGTGTCCGTGCTGCTGGACGTGTGCGTGATGGTGGCACCATCCGTGTCCACGTCGGTGTCATCGACAGCGGTCACGGTGACCTTCTGGGAGACGTTCCAGTTGGATGGCGTGAAGGTGACACTGGATTTGTCCACAGTCACTTCGTTGTTGGATTTCGCAATCGCCACCGTCACATCGTGGGTCGGTTGGCTCGTCAAAACCAGCGTGTAATTGTCACTGGTGGGGCCTTCCTCGGCCACCGCGAGGGTGGTCTTGGATACCGCGACGCCCACGAAATCATCGTCGGTGACCGTGGAGCTGGCCTTCTTGGCCGCCAGGCCACTGAATTCAGGGGCGGTGGTGGCCGCATCCAAACTGATGGTCACGTTGCCCTTGCCGTTGGTGCCCGGCTTGTTGTCATTGGGCGCCGTCAGGTTCACGGTCTGGGCGGTGGACCAGTTGCCAGGGCCGAAGGTCAATTTCGTGACGGCGGCCGTGATGTCGCCGTCGGTCGTGACGGCCAAGACCACTTGGTTGCCTGCGCTGACATTGCTGGAAAGGACAACCGACAGGGAGCCCGTCGTTCCTTCCGTGAAGTTGGCGTAGGCGGGAACCGTGAAGTTTGGCAGAGCGCCCGTGACCGACGTGGTCGTGAACGTGCCGTTGTTGCCTGCGGGGTCGATGGCGCGGACCGCGAAGTGGTAGGTGGTACCCGACTGCAGTCCAGCCACGTTCACCTTCTGGGTCGCCTGGTTTGCTGCCAGCGGGGAGGGGTCGAAGGTCAACCTGGATGCCGCTACAATTCCAGCATTGAACTGGCTTTGCGTGGTAATGGCTGCCGTGGAGACCGACACGTTGTAGCCGGCAACGTTGCCGTTGTTGTCGTCGCCTTGGTTGGTCCACGACAGTTGCAGCGTGGTCGGCGTTCCACCGGCACGCACCAGGGTCAGGTTGGTGGGCGCGATTGGCGCCGTCGTGTCACCCGTGATGGCCACCGTTTGCGTGGTGTTTGCATCAATTCGCACGCCGGTCGCGTTTCCGGTGAACATGTTGAACGCCCCCGTCGGTCCGGTGGATTGGACCGGGTTGGTGACGGACGTCAGGCTGATTTCGAGCAAAGTGCCCGCCGGCGCGGCCCCGGACAGGGTCCCGGACACGGTCCGGCCACTGATGGTTGGGATGCCGCCGTTGGAGAACGTGGCACCGGAGCCTACGGTGTAACCCGCGGGGAATGTCACGTTGAAGCGGTCGCCGGCCACCAAGTCGTTGGCGGTCCGGGCCTTGATGGTGTAACCCGTGGTGTCGCCCGACTTGTTGCTCACGGGGCTGATGGTCACGTCCGTGAGCTGCGCCGCCGACACTGCAAAGGTCGCCGTATTGTTGGTCTGGAGGGTCAGGAAGTCTCCACTCTGCGACGTCGTGTTGGTGATGACCAAGAACGGTGTCGAGGTTCCTTCCGTCCGCGGTAGCGTCACGTTGTGGACAAACAAGGTCACGGTGTCACCGGGTTGGAGCGTCTTGCCGGATGCCACCGTTGCGTTTGCGTACCGGAGTCCGGTCTCAATGGCGGCAGACGATGAACCTGCGGTGCCGTTGAGCGACATGTTGAGCGATGCCAGACCCGCCGGCAGTTGGTAGCCTGCGGGGAACTTCACGGAGACGTTGTCTCCGGCCTGGACGGTCATGCCCTGGCCAACCACGAACGTGAAGTTCACGCTGGTCTTGTTTCCGGTCACCGGGTTGTTGGAAACGATGGAGATGGGCGACAGGGCCAATTCCTGCTCCAGCGGACCCACGGCGTAGGTCAGCGTGCTGACGAAGCCAATGAGTTGGTTGCCGGTGGCGTTCATGGACAGGTTGAAGCCTTCCTTGATGCCACTGACCCCGGGGTTGGTGACGTCGTTGACCTTGAGGAAGTAGGTGCCGGGCATCAACGGGCTGCTGACGGTGAGGTTGACGACTTGGCCGTCTGGCGCAACCGCCGTGTCACTGGAGAACGGCACCAAGTCCACATCGCCTGCGCTGACTGCGCCGAGGCCGAAGCCCACGGGGAATTGGAGCGACACATTGCCACCGGTTGGCAGCACCTGCGTGGTGGTGAACGTGAAGGTCATGTTGTTCACGCCCGTCTTCGTGCTGTTGGTTCCGGCAATGGAGCCAGTCAACACGGCGTGTTGCAGCGTGATGTTGGCATCGTTGCCGGTGGTCACGTTGCGATCCACGGCGAAGCCATTGGACCAGGTCGTGACGTTTCCAAACTCGTGGAAGTCACCGCTGGACGCGTTGAGCACGGCATTGGTCACGCCCTTGACAACGATGGTCACCGGAGTTCCGGCAGTCAGCGTGCCATTGAGGGTTGCATTGACCACGTTTTGCGTGGTGTGGGTGGATTGGGTTTCAGCGCCGGTGGTCTTGGCATCCACGCCGCCCACGGTTACCTTGGTCACTCCAGACACATCAAAGCCTGCGGGGAATTCGAGGCTGATGTTGTCGTTGACCGCCAGGGGGTTGGCCAGTTGCACTCGAAGGGTGTAGTCCGAGACACCGGAGCGCACCAAGTTGGTGCCTTCGATGATGGCGGTACCAGACGCAGTGGCGTTGAGCACCGTCAGCTCGGCGGGTGTCAAGTCGGGCAGAGGAATCTCGGCTTGGTCGATGAGCACGGAGCCCGTGGAGGCATTGGAACGGGTCTCCACCGTCACGTTGGCTTGGGCGCCGCTCACGCCACGGTTGACGACGTTGGTCACATTGAGGAAGATGATGTCCCCATTGTAAGC
>JBFJWV010000069.1:0-6558 GCA_041623515.1 Thermoplasmatota archaeon
TACTGCAATGCCGCCGACAAAGGCGCGGTCCAATTGGCTGCGCTGGGATACCCGGTCAAAATCATGATTGGCGGCATCGATGCCTGGCGCCACGAGGAATTCCCCATCGAAGGCGCCGAGGCGTAGGTCAAGCATTTTGAGGCTCGATTCTTCTCGGAGCCCCATGATGCGACTGATGCTCCTGGTGGCGGCCGTGGCCGGCCTTTCCGGATGCCTCAATGAGGATGGGTTGACCGGCAGCCGGGTCACGTACGTGGATGTGGCGGCCACGGCCACGGATACCGCGAATGGTGCCTGGGCCATCCAAGCTCCATACACCATCCCCGCCGATACCCAAGCGCTACGGGGTGAATGGCGCCCCGATAATTACGTGGGTTTCTGGCAAATCTGGCTGGAGGGACCCAACGGCGAACGAATCAATGGCCCCTGCGGCGCCGACACCTGCGGCCCCAGCGTCGGCAACACGGGAACCTCAACGCTTCGGCCCAACACCTCGGTGTACTCGCCGGGTCTGTGGATCATGCACGCCCAAGGTGAAGGCACGGGCGGCGTGGAGGTTCAATTGCACGCCACGGTCCCGGTGCCCTAGATTTCCGAACGATTCAGGGCGGCCCGCAGACCGCGCATTTGCTTGCGCAATTGCTTGCGGGTCATGAAGGGGACGAAGAATTTGCGCCAGCCAAGGTTGCGGTTGAACCGCGGGTGCGATGTTTGGGTGAGGGTGACGTGCTTGCCGCCACGCAGTGAATACGTGACGCGGTAGTCGCGGAATGGATCTTGCACCCGGAAGGCCATGCTGTGAGGCGGGTCCATTTCCAGAATCTCAATGGTTCCTTCCACGCGCCGAAGAACCGTCTGGACGAACCGGTACGTGGCCCCCACCTGGGGCCCATCCCCGGTGGTTTGCTCCACTTCGGGCGTGGTGTCCACCCATTGCGGGTCGTTGCGCGGGTCGCTGACGTAGGCAAAAACCCGCTCCATTTCGCCCGGGAGTTTGGCGCGCACCGCAATGGGACGCAGGACGGTTTCGCCGTGGCTCATGGCGCGCCCTCCGAAACTTCCGGCGCGATGGTGCCGAAGGCGCCGGCTTGGAAATCCCGTAGCGCTTGCTGCAACTCGTCCCGCGTGTTCATCACGAAGGGTCCGTAGCGAGCCACCGGCTCGCCAAGCGGGGGCCCCGACAACATCAACGCGTCCACGCTCGTTTCGGCCTTGATGCGGTACGTGCCCGCCACACGCACCAAATGGTGCGGACCCACGCGATGGCCGGCCACTTCGGCAGTTCCGGCAAGAACGTAAACGAACGCGTTGTGCCCTGCCGGAGCGTCGTCGTCCAACGTGGTGCCCGCATCCAGTGTCGCGTGCAGGTAACGGATGGGAACCACCGTATCGATGGCCGCGTGCGTATCCTGGAATTGTCCCGATAACACGCGCACCGTGCCGCCTTCAATGGGCACGTTTGGGATGCGCTCGGCAGGAATGTCTTGGTAGCGCGGCGCCATCATTTTCTGCTTCGCCGGCAGGTTGACCCACAACTGCACCCCGTGCATCACCCCCCCCTCTTCCATGGTGGGGCCCGTGGGCATTTCACTGTGGACGACGCCACTGCCAGCAGTCATCCATTGAACATCTCCTGGGCCCAGCACCCCGTGGTGCCCGTGGCTGTCGCGGTGTTCCATGGCTCCCGCCAGCATGTAGGTCACCGTTTCGAAGCCACGGTGCGGGTGGTCGGGCGCACCTTTCGCTTCGCCCGGTGCGGTTTCCGTCGGCCCCATTTGGTCCAGAAGAAGAAACGGATCCATGTCGGGCAATGCCATGCTGGGAAAGGGGCGGTGCACCAGGAATCCCCCGCCTTCCAATTGTTCGTGGGCCTCGACAACGTCGGGCAACTGGGTTGGACTCATGGGCATCCCCGGTTCGGACGTGGCATCAGTTGACATGATGCGCCTGGGCACTTGAGCCAATTGGCGTGGGCCGTGGCCGACTATTCGGACGGGGTGTATCCGGGCACGTGGCACCCATAGTCCGACCGCGCTTGCCAATGGTCGGCCACGCGCACGAACGCATCGGCCACCTCGTTCGGACATTCGGCGATATCCATGGTTGCTCCATTGATTACGTTGCCATCAATGACGATGTCGTACATGATCGACCCCGACGGGACAACGAAGGCGCGAATGGGCGCATATTCCTGCGACCTCTCCTCCGCCGGCCATGATACGAAGCTGCGGATTCCTCCGTTGATGTAAATCCGGAACGTGATGTCCTGCGGATTGTCCTCAATGCTGCGGGCATGCAGCACAAACCGGTAGGTGGGCCGTTCGGTTTCTTCCGGCTTGACGAGCGTGTCCGTTTGGACCTCCGTGGCAGCGGGGGCCTCGGCACAACCGGCCAATCCCGCCCCCAAAAGCAGCAACCATACCCAACGCATTGCCTCTCAGGCCCAGGATAACCAAATCAAGCTTGTGGCACGGCCGGCAAAACAAGAGCCGTTGGTCCCGTCCACCAACATCCCCTAAAACTTTGCAAATGCAAAGCGACACCCGCGTATAACCCGCCAACCAATGGATGGGCGTGGAAGAACGTCTGCGCATTACCGGAATGACCTGTGCCAACTGCGTGCGTCATGTGCAGCACGCCTTGGAAGAATTGGCCGGGGTCCAAACCGCCTCCGTCAACTTGGCCACGGACACGGCCACGGTGCAGCACCTAGGCGTCCCTCGCGCCACGCTGAAGGCGGCCGTGGACCAAGCAGGCTACGGCGTTGCCGAAGGCATCGACGATGCGCGGGATGAAGCCCGCATGCGCTGGCGCGCCACCTGGTTCGCCATGTTGTGGACGGCACCCCTGTTCGCCTACACCATGCTCTGGCTACCGTTCGGGGGCACCCAAGTGCCCGGAGACGCATGGATTGCCTGGGCGCTGGCAACCCCGGTGCAGTTCGTCAGTGGATGGACCTTCTACACGGGTGCCTGGCGAGCGCTCCGGAACCGCGCCGCCACCATGGACACGTTGGTTGCCATGGGCACAACCGCCGCGTACGGCCTGAGCATTTGGGCCCTGTTTGCTGGCCACGGCATCCACGGCACCTACTTCGAAACCAGCGCGGTCATCATCACTCTCGTCGGGCTCGGCAAGTTCCTTGAAGCCCGCTCCAAGCGCCAAGCCCAGGATGCGGTCCAAGGCCTCATGGGATTGGCGGCCACCCACGCACGGCGCGTGACCGGCGACGGTCACGAAGACATCCCCGTCGAGGATGTGGAAGTCGGCGACGCCCTGCTGGTCCGCCCGGGCGAAAAAATCCCCGTGGACGGACGCGTCTTGGAAGGCGCGGCGTACGTGGATGAATCCATGATGACGGGGGAATCCGCGCCGGTCAAGCGCGCACCGGGGGAAGACGTTCTGGGCGCAACCGTGGTTCACGGCGGCAGCCTCACCATTCAAGCGACCAAGATTGGCAAGGACACTCTGTTGGCCCGTGTCGCCGCATTGGTGGAGGAGGCGAACGGACGCCAGGCCCCATTGCAACGGATCGCGGACCGGGTCTCTGCCTGGTTCGTCCCAATCGTCCTGGTGGCTGCCGGGTTGGCGTGGTTGTTCTGGTACTTCCTGGGCACGCAAGCCTTCGGTTCCGGCGGGCTTCGTCCCTCCGTGTTTGCTACCCTGGTTGCCGTGTCCGTCTTGGTCATTGCATGCCCGTGTGCCATGGGCCTGGCAACGCCAACGGCCATCATGATGGGCACCGGCATCGGCGCTCGGCGGGGCATCTTGCTCAAGGGCGGCGATGCCTTGGAACGCATCCATCACGTGGATACCGTGGTCTTTGACAAGACGGGAACCATCACTGAAGGCAAGCCCCGTGTGACGGAAGTGACCATGCATGGAGAGCTCAACGAAGACTTCGTGTTGGCGCTGGCGGCCGCCGCGGAGCAACACTCAGAGCATCCGCTCGGTGCCGCCATCGTTGCCGAGGTCACCCGCCGTGGCATGACTCCACCCAAGGCCACCCATTTCGTTGCCACCATTGGCAAAGGCGTGGAAGCGACCGTGGATGGCGCGTCGGTCGTCGTGGGTTCCCCCAGCTTCCTGCGCGAACGAGGCGTCGAAATTCCAGACAACCTGCGCGGCACATGCATTGCATTGGACGGTGTGCTGCAGGCCAGCTGCATTGTTGCGGATGCGCTCAAGCCCACGGCGGTGGCCGCTGTGGAGGCGTTGCACCGGGCAGGCAAACGCGTGATGCTGCTTTCCGGAGATTCGCAAGAGAACGCCCAACGCATTGCCAACGAAGCGGGCATTGACGAGGTGTTGGCCGAGGTTCTGCCCCACGACAAGGCGGCCGTCATTCAAGGTCTGCGGGCCGACGGACTCGTGGTGGCCATGGTGGGCGACGGCATCAACGACGCGCCCGCCCTGGCGGAGGCCGACGTCGGCATCGCCATGGGCACGGGAACGGATGTCGCCAAGGACGCGGGCGACATTGTGCTGGTGTCGGGCGATCCGCTGCGGGCCGTGGAATCCATGCATTTGTCCAAGTACACCGTGCGCAAGATCCGCCAGAATTTGGGGTGGGCGCTTGGTTACAATGCCGCCCTGATTCCATTGGCCATGGGCGTGCTGTATCCGGTCACTGGATGGCTGCTTTCTCCCATGATTGCGGCGGCGGCCATGGCCTTGAGTTCGGTGAGTGTGGTGGGCAACAGCCTCTCCATGCGGCGCTGGTCACCCGCTTAGCTTGGGCGCGCCCTGGGTGCGGGCCCATTCAAACGCCAATGCAACTGCAGGCAACGGTGCCGCGTCTGCAGGCAACCGGGTCCAACCAAACATCCGAAAAACGCCGGCAATCGCCGGTTCGCCTTCAAGAGCCGCTGCCGGCGGCCATTCCGTTTGCCCGGCGTGTTCGTCCCTGAAGTGGAGCCGGAGAAATTGGTTGCAGCCGACAATGAACGCGACGTGGGCCTTACCAAACTCAAATTGCAGCTCGACGCCGGACGCGTCCGCCAACCGACCCACTTCGGCGGCCAGCGCCTGCAACGCGGCGCGATGCGCTTCGGGGGCACGCTGGAGAAGCTTCAGGGGCCGTGGATCCACGGGCCGGCGAGCCAACCCCTGCACAAAACGGCGCGCCTACGCGCCGCCGGGAGGGGTCTTGCACAGGTGCGGTCGATCCTGCCACGGTTCTGCCACGACCGTGGCGTCGCCATCCAGGGCAAACGAATCAATTCCCATCACGCGGTGGTACACGGCTTGCATGGGGTTCGGTTCCGGGCGCACGGGGAGGGCTCGCAGCAAGCCGATATCAGCGTTTCTCGAACATGTTCGGCGATTCGCGATGGGTTAACACGTGGTTTTCGACGAACACCGCACCAATACGGCAATTCTGAACATGTTCAGCTTTCGGTCGAACGCTTGCGACCGAATGCATCGAACCTTCGACCTGGCACCCTATATGCTGGGGGCGAACGTCTGCGATCCATGAGCCGACTCTTGTTGCTCCTGACGCTTGCTCTCGTGCCGTTTTCTGGCTGCATCTCCGACCTGGACACCCAGGCGAGTGTCGACGCCGACGCCGCTGAATCGTCGCCGCCCAAACCCGTCATGATTGACGAAGCCCTCGACCTCAGCCAAGGCGTGCCAGACCAGGACTGGTCCTTCAAGATCGCTGAAGGAGCCACCGTTGCCCAGGTTTACTTCGCCATCGAAGGCACCCACGGCACACCGGTCGCCCACGAAACCGAGTGGTGCTTCAAGCTCTCCAGCCCAACCGGCCGCTACCAAGATTGCGGCACCCCCGCCGGAAACGTCAATGTCGTTGTGTCCGTCATTGGCACCGAAACCTTCTACAGCTACCGGAACGCCGAGCCCGGAACCTACAACATCCACTTCGATAGCCTGCCCTCGGTTGGCACGTTCCGAGCCTACGTGAACGTTCAATACGCGTGAGCCAAACACCCCGTTCCATGCGCCGCTCCGCTGCTGTCGCCACCGCGGTCGCCTTCGTCGCATTCGTGACACTTGAGCTGGTGCTCGGGGCGGCAGCAGCAGGGACGCCCGAGAACTGGTCAATCGCCGAGCCACGGGTTGGCGACCAAGGCCGCTACGAAGTCATTGAACTGGGGCCGGCGCCGCAGATCCGCGTGTCGGACCTCCGGTTCGAACGGCTCGCGCCCCGCGCCGCCTACTACTCCGACGGGACGCAGTTCGTGGCCGACGCCATGTTTGAATCATGGACCCAATCCAATGGCAATTTCGCGACCACGTTCTGGCAGACCAGCCTCGATGATGGCACTGGCGGGGGCGCAGTGCACGCCAAAACCATGGAACGGCACTGGTCCGGATATTCCAGTCGGTTCATCGGGATTACGATTGACAACACCAATGCGCCCAGCGACATCATCCATGCGGTCACGACGCGATTCGATTGGGACTACGGCCATTGCGGCTTGCGGACCAATCTGGACGCAGACCCACCCTGGTTCGGCGGCTGCCCCGACGACATGACCCCCCTGCGCATGGTGGATTTCGACGGCGACCCGGTCTTGGTGTACGGCCCCGCCA
>JBFJWV010000070.1:0-6534 GCA_041623515.1 Thermoplasmatota archaeon
ATTGTTGATCCGGCACCGCGAAGCCGGTCGAATCACCGGCGGCATTGAATTCCGTCAGCCGCCACGCCTCATGCTGCGTGCCGGGGGTCGCGCCGTCGTATGCATTGACGGCGATGGGAAGAAACGGCGTTGCGTTGACCAATTCGGATCCGCTTTGTTCCAGGAAGCGAATCATCAGGTTGCCGTGGTCGCGCCACGTGGCGCGCTGGTACACGTTGGGATCGTTGGAGCCGTCGTAAATCAATTCGTTGGACGCGTAGAGGTCGTGGAACCGGTGGGCATGCCGGATGACGAGGCTGGGCTCCGGTGCGTCGGCGGGAACGAAGATGGCGGGGGACGCCAGGATGTCCACTTGGCCATCCAGGTAGTTGCGTGCGGGGTCCGTGGTGTTGAATGACACCCATGCATCGCCAAACGTTGCATTTCCACGAAGCGGCGTCCAAGCGCCTTCGCTTTCATTGCGCAGTGCATCCACGGATTTTCGGAACCAGGAATTGCAAGTTAGAATTCCATGGCCTGCGCGGTCCGGGGCGCGCTGCGAGTTGGTCTCGGCGGAGTCTTGGGTCGAATTGGATGTGTCGTTGTACCGCTGCCATTGGAACGATGTTTCATTGAAAATCCAGGTTTCCATTCGGCTTTG
Source organism: Thermoplasmatota archaeon (assembly GCA_041623515.1). Classification (GTDB taxonomy): domain Archaea; phylum Thermoplasmatota; class E2; order JACPAO01; family JAHFTW01; genus JBFJWV01. The sequence continues at coordinate 641 of JBFJWV010000070.1, forward strand.
ATTGGTTGGATCATCCGGCGGCGGGCCGGAGGTTGGTTGAATGGTGCCTGTTTCAGGGCGAACGAACGTGGTGGGGCTGTCCTGAGCTTCTGCAAGGAGCGTGTCCCTGTAGTAGGTTAGACCTGAGGACTTTCCCTGTTCTTCGGCTTCATGCGGGGTGGTGTGGTTGAGGTAATTGTCCAGCCAGTCATGCCACAGCCGAGTGTCCGTTGTAGCGCCCGGCGGTTGATGAATTTCCGGAGTCAGCGAAACCGTTGGAACCTCCACGATGCATGGCAGGTTGCTGGACGCAAATGCGGCCGCATGGCCCGTGGAAAAGAAGTCCCGCCAGACCCCCACTTGCGTGCCGGCCAATGATCCGTTGTCACGAAACAGTGGCGTCGCGACCGCACCACTCACGCCCAACCATTGGGCAGCGCCGACACGCAGCAGCGGACAGTAACTGTTCACGGCCGTGCTGGATGGATACGGACAAGGTTCCACGCCGGATGCGGGGGATGTGGCCCTTGTCAAGAGGCGGATTTCAAGGTGTGCGTTCTCCAGTAGCTGGCTGGGAATGGCGACGGATTGTCCGGACTGCTCCGCCAGCGCCCGCGTCGATTCAGCGGTGCCATCGTAATTCAAAGTCGAGATGCCCCGCCTGCCGGGGGCATCATTGGTCCATTCATCCAGTACAGCCACCAGAATGTCATGCATGTCAAACCGGTACGTGTTCCACAGCCACTGGCCGTTGCGGTAATCCAGGAAGTTGGCAGGTGCCGACGCGCGCGGGTGTTCAGTGGCCCCCGGGCATAGGTTTCCATCAGGACAAATGGAGTCCACTTGACCATCCACAAGTGACAACGGCACGCGGATTGAGTGGAGGCTTTCGCGGGGCTCCAAATGGAACCCATGTTCCATCGCGTTGAGGGTGTGCCGGACCGCTTCGCCATCCAGCAACACGTTCACCTCAGCGTACCGGTAGCTGTTGCCACCGAGGCATGGGGCGGTCCGGGGAAAACGCTCTCTCGAATCCGGATTTCCGCACCGGAAATCCCGGATTTGTTCTTGAATTTGCACCACCATCTCGTCATAGGAAGCGTCACCCGGGTTCACTGGCTTCGCCCACAACACTTGCTCGCCAACTGGAATGGTGTACGCGACTTGACTGCCTGAAGCGCGTTGGGACCCTTGACGACTCTCCCACACCCGTTCGGGGCAAACGTTGCCTTCGCCAATCATCTCCACGCACGGTGGCCGCGCGTCGGAGAGATGGATGGGTTGCCATTGCCCAAAGTAGGGATCCTTCGGCCGAACCAATCCATCACCGGATTGCTCAGCCTCGGCGAAATCGGCATGGTAGAGTTGATTCTTCACCACTTGAACGCCGGCTGAAATTTCCGGCCCGGCCAGCCAATTTCCGTCGACGGAACCGTTGGCATGGGCAAGGGCCGTTTCAATCTCGAATCGGTACGTGCCGGGTTCACGCAAAATGACCGGCCACGATGCCGTGCCTGTACGTTCACTGAGCGTGGCACCCATGGTGACGCGCACCTTCCGAAGCGGCTCGTCGCCGGGCTCGGTGAACACGATGTATTGGGTGTCTTCCGTGACCTCCATCCAAGGGTCGGCGTCACTGCGCCGGAAGCTTGCGTTGAAGGATACAAGCACGTCTTTGGGAACCACCGCCCCGGCAGGATTGGCGATGGCCACATCCAATGTGCGGCGCGTGACTTCGTCAGCCAGACGCGGATCCATTCCAACCCCGGCCAGCACGTAGTCACGATCATCCACGGCACGGATGCTGAATTCCAATTGATTGTCGTGGGGCGTTGCTTCGTCCAATTCGCCCGCCACCTGCGTGCCGGGCCTTGGTACGCTCAACAGATGGACGCTCACATCGTGCAGGGCTCCGGCCGCATCGGGGACGCGTAGGCACGAAGCTTCCACGCGGCGCACGTCGCCAGGCCGCAATTCCCATTCCCCGAGACTGCAGCGGTCCGCATCCAAGGACAGGTCGCGCGGTTGCAGCACCACTTGGACCGTGGCGGTTCGCGTCACGGACCCATGGTTGCCAATGAGGAAGCTCAGGGGCACTTCCCGTTCGCCGACGCCGAAATCATGAACGGTCCGCGTGTCCGTCGGAAGGCGAGGTGTTTCCGTTTCATCGGCCACGTCCAAGCTCTGCGGCACGAACGCATCCAGAATGCGCAAGTCATGACCGGCCACGGGGGCACGGATGCGCACATCGTCAACCGCCCAGCCCCGGAATGGGTCGGCTTGATTGAACAAACCACTGCGGAAGTGCTCGCTGGGCGAAGGGTTTGGCTTGACCACCATGTGGAATGCAATCCACACTTTCTCACCGGCCCAGGGCGTCAAATCGAAGGCAATGTTCTCGGGCGATTGGTGCCCCGTGAACCAATCGGGGTTGTGCGTGTAAAAACCGATGGATTGCGGGACGCTGTCCAAGGGATCCCCCATGCGGCGCAGGGGGGTGGCCCCGAACGCCAAGGCAGCGGGATTGGCGGGATCTTGGGTAAACAGAAGGACTTGCGCGAAGTCCGTGGCTTCAAATTGGGCGGCATTGGGATCTCGCTCGCGCGGCGGGCCCGTGGTTTCCGGGTCCGAGCCACCTGGCTTCACGTGGGCCAAGTTGTAGCGGTGATCAATTTCCAACAGGATGCGCTGCCATTCATCCACTTCATCGGTGGGCCCAGGTTCGCTGTCCAGATTCTCCAGGCGTTGCTGGAATTCGACGTCAATATCTTGGACCGCGGGCGAAGGCGGCAAATGGATGCCGGGGCTAATGAGGTATGCATCGACGGTGCGGTCGGTCTCCTTGATGTAATTGCCCGTGTTCGCTTCGCCATACCAGAAGCCCAGGTCCGTGCCGTCACTGGCGGCGCGAGGGTGCTCAATCCAACCGGGACCTCCGTCGCCGATACGGGTCCACGGTTCCGCAGTCGCCGTCCGATGCTGCGGCTCCACATGGTCCCAAAACACCGTGGACGGGAACTGGGGTTCGGCTCGCACGCTCGCGGCCAATTCATCCAGGACATGCCGTTCTTGATTGAAGCGCTCATGCGCCGAAGCCAAGCCGGCATCAAGCAAATCCAAGTCCGTTTTCGGGGGGGCCCCCAGTCCCGGAAGGCCCGGCAGCAACTCCGAGAAGCTTCCCGACTGAATTGCTGGAGTGACGAGGCCGGCGAGCAGGATGATGGCCATGGCGGCCGCGTGGCGCCGACTGGACCGATTCATGGGCGCCTCCGCAGGAGAATGACCGCCAACAGCAAAACCAGGAGGCCAGGGAAGGGGGCATCGTGGTTCGTCGCCCCTTGCCCAACGACGAGGGGGCCTTGGTAGTGGCCTTCGGCGGGGAAGCGGGACATGCGGTCCCCGTCAAACACTTCGAAATGGTAGAGAGTGTGGGGCTCGGCGAGAGTGAGCGCTGGCAAGTTCACCTCGACGAAGGCATTGCATAGCTGGGTGCAATCGCCCGCCAAATCCATGGAGTGGATGTTGTCGGCGAGCACGAGGTAAACCAACGGTTGCGACGCGTCGGTACGGAGGGGCAAGTCAAACCGAAACAGGCTGGCCTGCGTGCCGAGGTCGGGAGCAAACGTGGGCTCCTCAGCCACCACTGCCTGCGGAACGCGAATGGATGCTGGCGTCGAATCCAGCGATGCCGCGCCAACGTAGTTTTTGGACCGCACCGTGTAGGTGACTTGGGCGCCGGGTGGGACATCCCGGTCCACGTAGACCAATGAAGCGGTGGTCGCAATCACTTGCTCGACGCCATCGTTTCGGATGATTTCGTACAGCAAGCCGGCGGGCGGTCCTGCGGATTGCCAACTGATGCGGATGGCGCCTTCGCCGTCGGGTCGTGCCACCACGGATGAGACCGCCGCGGGCTCCACGACGACCGGCGCAAATTGCACCGTTTCGGTCGCGGTTACTTTGTGTCCGGCACGGTCCACGATGTGAACATTGAGCGTGTAATTGCCACCGGGCTCGAGGCCGGCCAGGCGCAGCGTTGCCACATCGTTGGTTCCGATGGTTTGCGTGGCCTTGTGCATGGTCGGCCCGGCCAAGGCCACATCGACGCGCACGGGTTCATCGGACGCCACTTGGACCTCCAGGGTATCCATGGCGACCGGTTTGTCGAGGTAGGTGAGGTTGGGCGGCGTGCCGTCGACCATGACGGTTGCCAAGAACTCGGAGCGGTGGCCGGCGCGGTCCCAGACGGATACGGGCACAATGCGACCGCCTTCGGCGGCTCCCGGAGGCACCGAAAACAGGCCCGTTGCTTGCCCATCATGAACGGCGAGTTCGATTGGATGCGGTGCCCCCAGCGAGGATGCGTTCACCTGGGCACGTTCGATGCCAGACAAATCGTAGGCGTGAACGGCCACGGTCGCCAAACCACCTGGCCGCAGCCACGGGCGACCTTCATCGCCGCTGACATTCGCGAACCGAATGGTTGGCGGGTCCGGGTCCAAGTGAACGTTGAGCCTCAGTACGCCTTGGTTGCCAGCCTGATCGGGAATGGCGATGCGCACAATGTGATCACCGCGCGATAGTGCGGGCAGGCCGTCCACCCGAACGGTGCCTCGGTCAATGTCCTGCATGGTGAAGCGGGCCGCGTGCACGGGGGCGCCGTCGACGGTGAGTTGAGCGCGGGAAAGGTCCAGCTCGCTTCCGCCCTCGACCCCGAGGACCTTGACAACGGCACTGTCTGGCAGGCGCGCCAACACGCCCGGAATTCCGACCTCCAAGGCCAACTGAGGGGGAGTGTTGTCCACGCGCAGCGGGGAAACGGATGCCGTCTGGTTTTCATCTCCATGTTCCGCAAGCACCCGTAGAACGTAATCGCCATCGGGCAGCACATCCGTGACCAAGTCAAACCCGTACACGCCACCGCGTGCTTCGCCTTCGGCCACGGTGAGCGATTCTCCGGCTGCATTGTCGAGGAAGACCTTGATGATGGGCGCATCGGCCGGGTTGGCGGTTGCGGCGGCAACGACAACGGGCACCAAGCCAGACAGGGCCGCCGACGGCTCCGGTGCGAGGACCTCCGCGTGCAAACCGGAGCTCGCTCGCAAAGTCAGCGGGCCGAGTGGGTCAACGCTTCGCGCCCCGCGCTCGTCCATCGCGGCGAACGAGAACTCGTACAGACCAAGCGGTTGCAGGCCTTGCACGTCAAAGGTGTGCTCGAAGCTTGGACTGGTGGTGAATGTGCGCACGCTCCGGGTCGCCACATCCAGCACCGCCAGTTCCCCAACCACCTGCGTGTCCGTGGCCCACGTGACGGATGCATGGGCGGCTGCCATGCGCATGGGGCCGCGCACGATGGTTGTGTCCGGTGCGCCAATGGCGACATCGAAGGACCGCGACGCACGGTTTCCGGCCGGGTCGGCCGCGTGCAACATCAATGGCAGGCGGCCGTCATCACCAGCCAATGCTTCCACGCCCGCGGGCACGGTCGGCGCCGGTTGGAGACGATACACGCGGGCCCCGGCGTCGAAACTCAACGGGATTTCACCCAGCCCCATGGCGGTGGCGTTGACAACGACGTTCAGGGAGTGACTTGGGAACGAGGCCCCCAAAATGGCCGGGTCGGTCACCGGGACACGCAGACCAAAAGCATCCCCCTCCTCGAGGTAGCCCCGGTTGGAGAGTGTGTCAATTCCTGGAGCAGCAATTGCCGGAGGCGTCTTGTCCAAGGTGAAGGCGCCGACCAGAGGGGGCGCAGGGTTCCCAGCGCCATCGCGCATGTGGAATTCGGCCAGGACCCCGCCTTCCGGCCACCCGGAAACGGCATCCGACCATCCCTGCCAGGCGATGCGGTGACGTCCCGCGGCGGCGTCCACGATGCCAGGCGACTGATACCAGGATATCGCCCCTTGACCGGC
>JBFJWV010000071.1:0-6523 GCA_041623515.1 Thermoplasmatota archaeon
CCAAAATGGCCGGGTCGGTCACCGGGACACGCAGACCGAACGCATCCCCATCCTCGAGGTAGCCCCGGTTGGCGATTGTGTCAATTCCTGGAGCAGCAATTGCCGGAGGCGTCTTGTCCAAGGTGAATGCGCCGACCAGAGGGGGCGCAGGGTTCCCCGCGCCGTCGCGCATGTGGAATTCGGCCAGGACCCCGCCTTCCGGCCATCCGGAAACGGCATCCGACCATCCCTGCCAGGCAATGCGGTGACGTCCCGCAGCGGCGTCCACGATGCCAGGCGACTGATACCAGGAAAGCGCCCCTTGGCTGGCGGGCGCACCCCCGCCGATGGAGGCCCCATGGGTGGCCAGCAACGACGGGTTTGCTTCGCTGCGCAAACGCACTTCGATGGTCATCGGGAGCGTTTCCAATTCGGTGGCTTCCAAGTTCACAACGGGCGTCGAGTTGGGACCGAACCGGGCGCGACTGGCCAAATTGAACACGGATCCTTGGTCCACCACAGCACCGGCCATGGAGTCCGCAATCAGGCCGGGGGCGTTGGTGTCCTCCGTCAGTTGGACAATGGTGGCGGCGCTGTCATGGGCGGCGGCTTTGCGAGCGATGGCACTCTGCACGGCCGCCGACCTGGCGGCATCGTCGAACGGAAGTCCCAGAACGACGGGGGCACCGCACCCCGGAACGCACTCCAGGTTCCCATGCTCGTCGACCAAGAGCACCATCCATTCCCGTGTTTCAGTCGGCCCGAGCCGCAGGTTGTAAACACTGGATGTGACATTGACTGGGTCGCCCCAAGCACCACCGGGGGCACGGCTGACGACAAAAGCCCGTTGGGCAAACGCGCCCTGCTGATCCACGATGGCGGCAGGCGCCTCGGCACCTCCACCCGGCCGCTCGAGCAACTCTTCGACGGCCAAATTGAGGAATCCGGAGGGATTGCAGGATTCCGGCGTTTGGGACTCCATGCCGCCGATTCGAAGGCACCCGCGCCACGGACCTTGCGCATCCAAGAACACGGGGGATTCGATGGACGTGCGGCGGCTCGTGCTGCCGCGCGCGTCGCCGTCCGCGTCGCGTTCATCGGCGAGGAACAGCCGCAAGAGATAGGGGCCACTGGCTGCCGTGGTGCCACCGTCCGTGACGCCGGTCCAAGTCAGCTCGTGCAATTGGCCTGCGGGCAGCGCGGGTCCGTTGCCGTCGCGCAAGGTCACCACGTGAGCCCCCGTGGAATTGACCACTTCGGCATGAACAAATGCACCGCCAATGCGGGGATCCACCGGAACCTGGAAGCGCCACTGCGCGGGACCGGGGCCGTCAAAGACGGGGCGCGGAGAGAAGGAATCCACCATGGTTTCGAAGCCTCGAACCAGGGGCAAATTGTTGACGCGAATGTCCACTTCATCGGCAACGTAGCCGAACGCCGCGCCACCAACAGCGGGGCCGTAGAACGCACGCGATTGCACGGTGTGCTGGCCGTCCGAAACGGCGCGAGTGTCCCAAGCAATCGTGGCGCACAATCCGGCCGCGCACGGCGTTGGGATGGCGGATGCAAGGAACACATCGTCCACAAGGACATCGATTCGTTTGATGTCCAGACCGCCAGGCAAATCGGTTGCCACGCGCACCCAGACCGGGACAACGCCTTGCACCTCCGGCTGACCACCGGCCACCACGGACTGAACGTCAATGCCAGCCGCACCGGCTTGAGCCAAGACTGCATCGGCTCGGTCCATGGCATCCAAATCAACGCCGAAGCCACCGAACACAATGGCGGGCGGACATTGCGTGCATGGCTGGACGGGCCCGCCGGGGCGGAGACTGGACATTTTCTCGTCTCCCCGAGTCACGGCAGTCCAGGCTTCGTTGTTGCCGGCCGGTTGGACGGACGGCGCGTCAGGGCACGCCAGTGCGCGCAAAGCATCCACCTCCGAAACCGGGAACGTGTCAAGGATGGTCGCCACGCCGTGGTACACGGAACGTTCGGCCCCATTGCCATCGGTTCGGATGTCGTCCGCCGTACCGTTGATGCGGCCGAAGATGACGTACAAGTCGGGAATTTGGAAATCGTCGAGCGCTGCCCGGTTTTCACGGACCGCCGCGGCAAGCGCCAACCAAGCGGCCGTTGCGTTCTCGTCCACTTGGGAATCGCCGGTGGTGTTGCCTCCCCACAACGAATCCAGAGCAGTGCGCGGGGCGCCGACCACGGGGTCAAGCAACAACGGCCCCTCCCCGCAGGCACCCTGGCCCACAATGGCCTCATCGGCAACCGGGAAGCGAACGCGCAGGTCGTCGCTGCGTTCGTAAATGTCCCGCCCGCCCAAGTCAGCGAAGACGGCGCCCGACACGGCCGTGGCGTGGCCATAGATCTGACTTGGCACGGGGCTGCCAGGGGTCCGCTGAGCCACCGGGTGGGCCAAGACAAATCCAGCAGCGCCCTGCGAACCGTGGCCGGCTCGATGGACATCGGAGCCGCGAAGGTCCAACATCATCGCGGCGCCCGAAGACGACTCGACGCCCATGGATTCCGGGCTGCTGCCCACAATGGAATCATGGCGGTACGACCATTGGCTTCCCTGCGCGTAGCGGTCAGCGGTATTGATGTCGTTGCCATCCAAGTCGATGAAGGCGGCAACTGCGCGATGGTCCCGACGGTCATCTCCCGATGAAACCACCGACCCTGCGGGATCTTCCTCCGTGGTGAAGGCCGCTCCCTGTGCGAAGAAACGGGCCCGGCGCTGGTCGTTTCCACCCTCATCCAACAACAATGCCAATCCTTGTTCCGCGGCGGCACCCTGCAGGAAGGCTTGCTGCGACGCATCCGGGTCGGAAACCCGCCGCTGCGTCCAGGAGTGTCCAAGTTGGGACGAAGCGATGGTCGCCACACCGGTGGCATCGTAATCGGAAACGGGTCGAACGGTTCCCTCGGATCGGATTTGGCCGAGCGCGGGAATCTCGACGGTCAATGCATCGAATGGGTCGCCCGATTCGGGGCCCGCTGAGTCAACGCCGGTCGCGGGAACCCGCCATACCGCACGCAGCGTGGACCCGCTGTTGGCGGTGTCAAGGCTGCCTTGGCCCGCGCTCGCGACCCGGTGGGTCGAGGTTCCATCCGCGACGACGAAGACCGGTCCTTCCGGCGTCCAGTCCGTGTACGTGATGCGATTGCCCACGGTGCCCCCGTTGGTTTGGTCGCCCGGAACGCGCAGGACGTCCGGCGTGGCACCTGCAAAGGATCGGTCAAGGATGGCCACATCCCACCCCGTGTCGGGAGCCCACGTTTGCCAGACGACCCAGCGGTTGGAAATGGCCGGTTGCACGTGGCTGCGTCCATCATTGGGCGAGGCAAGAATTGGAACGCTTCCAGGCGCAAGCGCGTACCAAACAGCCGAGGCCCCTTCGCGGTCATCGACCCACGCGACGGCTCCGTCGGGAGCTGCGGCTGCATCCCATTGGTTGCTGGCAGCCGGGCCGGTTGCCGCGACGACCTCGGGGTTGAACGCACGGGCCGGGTTGCGGGCGCGCAGGTCGAGGTTGCCGGTTCGATCGTCGGCCCAAATCACCAGCGGCCCGCTGACGATGGCATTCCGTTGGTTGGAAGGCTGGTTGACGGCGGCCCGGAAGTCGATGATGAATGTGGCGGAGTCGCCGTCGCAGGCGCGGACTTCGGGCAGCGGCGCCCACATGGCACGCCACAATTGCACGGACCGGTCAAACACGGAAACCGCGACGCGGTTGGCACCCAAGGACGGCGCACTGACGTCGGCCACCTGCGTGCCGTCCGGAAACAGCACGGGCACGGAGCATGCACCGGCTCCATCGGAAAGGGCAGCAGCGACCGTCCATGATCCACCGGAGAAGGACCTCCAGGCCTGCAGATCCCCGTGGCGCGTTGGCGAATCGACCACATTGGAATCGAAGGAATAGGTGTCGTCGCCGGCGCGGTCCCACAGCACGCCATCGCCAAAGAATCCGAATCCCTGGGACCAGCCATGGGCGACGTACGCATCGTCGCCGGCGTCGTCAACGAGGACACCCACGCCCAGGAAGCCGGCCCCTTGGCTCAGGAATCCGCCGGCCGGATCCAAGGTCGCGCCCGCCAAGTTGCTTGTGACCGCCGCGGCTCCTTGCGCATCGTACGTGTCGTCTCCCGCAAGGTCAAGGGACAATGCAGCAACCGGGCGAATGCCGCCGCTGGCTGTATCAATGCAGCATGGACTGCTGGAACCAAAGCGAATTTCTCCATTGCGCACCAACGTGGCCCCGGCGTTGTTGACGTAGATGTCATTGCCGCCCGGGTCGAGGAGCAATGCAAAGTCGTCCTCGTGAACGTCATCGCCGGCCCCCGCCACCAGCACACCCAACGCCGGGACATGGAACGCCGGCGCCAACGTGGGCGGGCGCATTGGATTGCCGTCGAGGAACACCCCCACGCCATTTCCAGGGTCTTCTGCAACGTGGAGGCGGTTGTTGCGAACGGCACTCCGATTGGTGCTGCTGCTGGTCCCGGCAAATCCAACGTATTGGTCTTCACCTTCGGAGTCCAGAAACACAGCAGCCGTCGCGCCCGGGACCACGCCAAGGGCGGTCCAACCGACCGGTTCGTCGCCCACGAAGCCGCCTTGCATGCCAACGGGCGCGTAACGATCATTGCCCGCCAATTCGAGGAAGAACGCTCCTTCCAACTTGGGTCGATGGTCCAAGGTTCGTTGGCCAATGTTGCGCGTGAAATCCGTGGCCACGGTGGCTTGCTGGTCCGCGTGGTATTCGTCGTCCCCGTCTGCATCCATCAAGATGGCCAGGCCGAATCCGTCGGCGGGGGGACGAACGGCGGCTTGCCCCGCGCCACCCGACGCCAATGCGTAATGGTCGTTGCCGCGACCATCGTACAAGATGCCCGGCAGCAAAAGGGCGGCTTCCGCGTAGCCTTGGGAATGCGATGCGGCGGTGTACACGTCGTCGCCATTCAAGTCGAGCAGGACACCATTGGAGCCCTGGGTGCGGGCGGCATCGCGAGCCAAAACCGTGCCCCAGTCCACCAAAGCGTCGGCAAGTTCGCTCGTCGCGTCCGCATAGGCGTCGTCGCCAGCCAAGTCCAACGCAAAACTGCCTGGACCGCCAGCACCATGGAGATACGCATCGTCGCCGCCCAAGTCCACTTGCACGAGGTACGGAGCCGTCCACGTGGTCGCGACGGCATCGCCGACACCCATCAGAAGGGGAATGTCCAGCAACCTGCCGGACCCGGCCGGCAAGGAGGGGGACGCAACGGCGTCGGGGGGTCCCGCGGGGTATTGGGTGGCATCGTGGCTGGACGTTCCCGCCAGCAACTCGGCCAAATCCGAATAGCCATCCCCGTCGGTGTCTTCGCCAGCACGGCCGGCGGCGTCGGCCAATGACGCCGCATCCACGGCCACGCCGAGGACTTCCCCGGTGCAGCCGGCTCCGGTGGACAGGTCGATGAACAAGCCGATGCGTGGACCGGAGGCGTGCAGGTCCGTGGCGGCGTTGCGGTTGTTTACGTACGTGGACCCTGCGCTGTTGGCGATGGCCGCAGGGTCTTCGGGGAAACCGTTGGATCCCAGGTGAGCCGCCAGGTAGGCACTGGGTTCATCCGCGGTGATGCGGCAAAACCGGTCCCGGTGCGGTTCACGTGAATAGGAATCGAAACCGCCCGCGTCGAGCAGCGCCGCCAAGCCGGTGGATTCGCCGACGCCTTGCGCACCGTTTTGGTACACGTCATTGCCTGCGGCATCAACCAGCAGGCCGACCCCGTTTCGGGCGTACCCTTGTGCCGGACGAGGCGCATTGATTTCGGGGACACGGTACGCGTCGTCGCCATCGGCATCAACCAACAACCCGATGCCGGCCATTGTCCATGTCCATGTGCCCGTGGTTTGTTCCCGTGAAGCGCTCGGCACGTCGGGCGCACCCAGCGTGTCGCCCAAGTTGTCGGAAGCATACCCCTGGGCCTTGGCGACGGCGTCGTAGGTGTCCCGGCCGGCGCCATCAATCAGGATGCCAATGCCGAACGGTCCGTGCACGCACGACGGCTGAACCGCATGGTCCGCCAGGGCAAGCGCGCCTCGTGTGCCGGGATTTCGGCCGGGGCACTCCGCCTGCCGGTTCTGGAATCCTTCCAGTTGAGCCAAGGCCGCCCCTTGGGCCACCTCGGCCGCTTGGTAGATGTCGTTGCCTGCTGCATCCCACAGGATGCCAATGCCGCCCACGGACGCGCCTTGGATGGCGTGCGTGCCGAAGCCGTGCGCAGGAGTGCTGTACCGGTCATCGCCGGCCAGGTCCAGAGCGACGGCCACCACCGTAGGATCCACGCTGCGCCAACCCACCTGGTTCGCCTCCGGGTCCGCCACGCGCTTGGTTTGGAACAGCGGGAAGGAACCGCCTGCATTGTTGCTGTAGTGGTCATTTCCGCCCAGGTCGATGGTGAGCATCTGGCCCCGGGGCCGAACCGATGCTTCCTCGTTGGGGTCTTCGTGCACGAGCCCGGTTCCTTCGCGAACCGAGAATGC
>JBFJWV010000072.1:0-6514 GCA_041623515.1 Thermoplasmatota archaeon
GGCGCCGGGGCTGCCCTTGCTTTCCACTTCCTCTTGGGAGTGGGTGTTGATGAAGGTCCAGTTCATCACGTCGTCCGGCGTCTTCATGGCGCCGTCGTTGATGTAGTGGCTCCACATGCGGAACACCAGTTGGTCCTCTTCCCAGTCTTGGCCGGTGGGCGTGTAGGTGAAGGTCAGCTGCTCGCTGGTGCCCTCGGCGGGGATGTCGCGGAAATTCTTGAATTCGAACAATCCAGAGATGGTGCCGAAGGCGGGCTTTTCGTCCTTGAGGGTCATGACCATGGTGTCCGCGTTGGCGGTGACGGTCAGCGTGCCGTTCCAGGTCACTGGGTCGGCGCCCACGTCCAGCGGGAACTCCACATCGACGATGAGGCTGTGGCCCATGCGGTATCCCACTTGGGCCAGCAACTCGCCGGCGTCTTCGCCGTCGTTGCTGCCTGCGATGCGCAGGTCGGTCATGCCGGGGGCTTCCGGCGCAGCCGTCACATCGATGCTGCCAGTCGCGGTGGTGCTGCCGGACGGGTTGCTCGCGCACGGCGTGCCACTGAAGCTGAGGTCGATGGATTCGGGTCCCGTGAGGCCTTCGGGATAGGCGAAGGCGACGGTTTCGGTTTGGCTGCCGGTGCCGGTGACCACGCCGGGGACGAGGTCGGAGCAGGGCAGTGATGCGGTGAAGCCGATGGTCGCCGTGCCTTCGGGCTCAATGGCCGTGACTTCTTCGTCGGGCGTGAGAGTAACTTGTGCGGAGGCGGCCGGCGCAATCAACAGCGCAGCCAAGAGGACCAAACCGGCCTTCTTCCAGGACATGGATTGAACCGACTTTTGCTGCGATATATCCGTTTTCCCACGTTTGACCCGCCAATTGGTGGTTCAGCTGCCCACTTCGATGGGGCTGACGATGCGCCGCAGTAGGGCAATCGTGCTCAAAGCGGCCAGGTGGCTGGTGCGTGGATTTGCGGGGCTGGGGAGGTTTTCCACCTCGATGCGGGCGCGGCCAAACTCGCCTTCCAAGATGACCTTGTGGGAATTGAGCGTCGCCAGCGGATCGACGGCGACTTGAACCCACGTCTCGTCGAAGCCGAGTCCAGCCAGGCTGAGGGTTGCGGCCACGTTGACGTTTTTGGGAAATTCTTCCACGGCATCGCGGGCGGGCCCGTTGAACAGGAGCGTCCACTTGTCCACCTCCTTGTCCAATCCCTTGTTGGGCTTGGTGGTGACCAGGGTGGCGGACTTGAGGCCGGCCTCTTTGGCTCCCCGGACGCCGTCAATGCCCATGACGGCTCCACTGGGGATGTGGATTTTGCCGCCATTGGCGCGGGCCAAGTCAAGCAATTCGTTTCGGAGGTCATCGTCTGCCAGGGCGCCGATGGTCAGCAGGATGACGCGCTTGCCGGCTTCCAGGGCCGCCCGCACGTGGGTTTGCACCACCGCTTTGTTGGCGCATTCGACGATGACGTCGCAGGCGTGAACCAGTTCGCTGGCGTCGCTGGCCACGACGACATCCACGGATTTGGCGAGGGTTTTGGTGGCATCGGGGTCAATGTCATGGACCCACACTTCGGCCACTTCGTCCATGGCGTCGGCGGCTTTGGCAACCACGGCGCCGATGGCTCCGCATCCGATGATCCCGACCTTCACACCATGGCCGAGCGAACCTGCGCCTTAAGCCCGGCGGCGGGCCACGAGGGCACCGAGCGCCACCAGGAGCAACATCGGGCCGGCCGTTGGGATGGTGACGGGGTCGTCGCCGACGGTTGCGAAGCCGCGTGAAGAGGCGAGCAGGCTCACCGTCAATGTGAGGCCGGATTTCGTGGGGTCGGCTTCGGCGTGGGTGAACACGTCCGCCGTGATGGCATGCTGGTCGTTGTTCCAGCCTGGGCTGGACGGCACGCTGACCGTCACCTCAACGGTGGCACTGCTTGATTGGTTGGCCGTGGCCCGTGGGAGGGTGGTCGGAGGCGGGTACGTGGTGATGCCGTCGTCCTCCCGGCCGACGAACGTGAACACGGTGGCGGCGTTTCCCAGGTTGGTCAAGGTAACTTCGTAGGTGAGCGTGTCGCCTGGCTCGCCGACCAACACCTTGCTCGCAACGTCCAATTGGGACCGGCCCAGGTATTCGACCGTCACGGGCGTGGATGCCGATGCGGTCCGATCGGCGGGGCTGGCGGGGTTGTGACTTGCGAGGCGCACGGTTGCTTGGAGGGGCAATGCTTCGAGTCCAGGGGTTTCCAGTGTGGCGGCGACGGTGAATTCGGCGCTGTGGCTGAAGGTCCCCGTGGGATTTCCTTGGCACGCGGCGCTTGAAATTTGGAATTGCATGGGGCCCGTGATCAGGATGCCTGCGGGCAACGGTTCGAACAGGAATTCCCCTGCCGTTGTCGACGTGCTGGGGTCGCTGATTTGCAGAAGCTCCGTGCAGTCACCGCTCACGGAGGCGCGGACGGTTTCACCGGCGACGAGGGGTTTGATGAGCCGTTCGGGCTCGCTGAGATTGAGCTCAATGGCCGTTGCGGATGGGGCGATGAGCATCAGAACCAGCAGGATGCGAACGTCCATGCGATTCATCGGGCGGGCCAAATGAAAAACCGTGCGGTGGAACGGGAAAACCATTACAGGGGTGGTGGTGCCACGGCCGTGGCCCAGCCCGATTGGCTGTCATTGTACCTCCAAGAAGACCTGGATGAAGCCGGGGACATCACCAGCGAGAGCATTTTTTCTGCCGATGAGCACGGCGCCGCACGTTTGGTCGCCCGGGAGGATTGCCTCCTGGTGGGGCTCGATGTGGCGGGGGAAATCTGTGCCCGATTGGGCGTCAAAACGACCCAACACATGAATGACGCTTCATGGATAAAAGCGGGGGATGTTGCGCTGGTCATGGAAGGCCCCGTGGCGGCCATTCTCAAGGCGGAACGGCTGGTCCTCAATGTCCTGGGACGCATGAGCGGCATCGCCACCCAAACCCGCGCTCTTGTGGAAACCCTCGCCGACGCCTGTTGCGGCGCCACCATTGCCGCCACGCGCAAAACCACGCCTGGATTTCGGCACTACGAGAAATTGGCCGTCGCGCTGGCCGGCGGTGAACCCCATCGGGCCGGCCTGTACGACGCGGCCATGGTCAAAGACAACCACCGCGAAGCAGCCGGCGGCGTTGCCAAAGCGGTTCAGGCGGTCGCGCAGCGTCACCCATCCGTCATCATCACCGCCGAAGTGGAATCCTTGGAGGACGCCATGGACGCGGCCGCAGCGGGGGCCCACTGGCTGCTCATTGACAACCAATCCCCCGAAGTGGGCAAGCAATGGGCCGATGCAGTGTGGGCCCAACACCCCGCCGTCAAAATCGAAGCCAGCGGCGGCATCACGGACCAGAACGTGGCCGCGTACGGCTGGGCGGACCGCATCAGCATGGGGGCATTGACCACCGCGGCGCGCAGCATGGATTTCTCCTTGGAGTGGGGCGCATGACCAACATTCCCGACGACCATCCCCGGGCCCAAAGCCTGCGCACCCGGGAGGCAATGAAGGCCGCCGTGGAAGCCGGCTTGGTCCACGCCACGGGCTTGATTGCCCATGGGCGCGGCGAAGCCTTCGATTACTTGTTGGGTGAGCAGACGCCCCCGGAAGCCATCGCTGCGGCACGGCAGGCTGCGTACCTCATTGCCAACGCCCAGCAACCGGTGCTCAGCGTCAACGGCAACGTGGTCGCCCTGGCGGCTGCACAATGCATCCAACTGCAGGGCGCGTTTCCCCATCTGCGCCTCGAAGTCAACCTATTCCACCGCACCCCCGAACGCATCGATGCATTGGTTGGCGCCATGGAGCGCGCCGGGGCCCCACCGGGCACCGTGCTGGGGCAATCGCCCGATGCCACCATTCCGGGGCTCAGCTCCGATCGGGCGCTCTGCTGTCAAGCAGGCATCGGCGGCGCCGACGTGGTTCTCGTGCCGCTGGAAGACGGCGACCGCTGCGAAGCGCTGGTGGCCATGGGCAAGAAAGTCATCACCATTGACCTCAACCCATTGTCACGCACGGCGCGCACGGCCCACGTGACCGTCGTGGACGAATTGACCCGCGCTTTGCCGTTGATTTCCACGACGCCCGTGCCGGATGCCCCGCCGGAGTTCGACAACGACGCCAACTTGGCCGCCGTCCGCGAGCGGATGGCCAACCACCTCCAACGGTAGGACCACTTTCTTCATATCGGGTGGCTGGGCATGCGTTGTCATGCAAAAATGGCGGCCTGTCATCATATTGGCGACCTTGCTGTTGGCGAGCATGGCATCCGGCCAAGGAGAGCCCAACCGTCAAACCGGGCTCAGCGTTGACAGGAACATCAACGCCATTGACATCGCCGTGGACGATGGCTCCTTCGTGGCCGTCACCAACGATGTGGGCGCCACCAGTTCTGACACGGACGCTCCCGTCTGGTTCTACTGGGGCAGCGATGGCCGCAACTTGCTGCAGGATGGATCTGCAGATGCTGAAGACTGCGGCACCATTGTCAGCGCGGACTGTTACAGCGACGCGACCCACGTGGCCGTGGACGCCAACGGTGACCGCATGGTGGTTGCCTCGGAGCTGGATTCCCAATCCAGTTCCGTCCTCTTCATCAGCACGGCGGCGGGCCCTCAGCACCAGGAAACCATCACGGGGTCCGTGACGGGCCTCGCCATCAGTGACGACGGGCAGACGGTGGTTGCATCCACGAGCCGCACCATCAACGACGATGGACGCGTCGTCCGTTTCAGTTGGGGAACCGCCATCGACAAGTGGGAGGACAACACCGACGACCCGGCCACGGCCGTGGACGTTTCCAGCGATGGCAAATCCATTGCCGCGGCCGCAGGGCCTCACCATCACCGCTACCACGTGTCGGCAGCCAGCACCTTGGTTGCGGACACCAAATTCCCCGGCTCCGTGACCGATGTTCAAGTCAGCGGCGACGCCAACACGGTCTCCATTGCCGGCTCCTCGACGGGTTACTTTGTCATCTACGACGACGACACCAGCGCGGACAACCGCGTGCTGCGCGTCCGGGACTTGACCACGGCCATCAGTGCCGTCGCCATCACGGAAGATGCCAAACATGTCGCCATCGGCAACACGGCCGGCAACGTTTGGATTTACGAGCTCAACACCCAGATTCGCGGCCTGGGCAACGGCGGCTCCCCGGTCTCCAGTTGGCAAATGCAGAGCGCCGTGGAGGACCTGGACTTCTCCCGCGATGGCCGCTACCTCGGTGTGGCGGCGGGCAATGTGCTGTCCATGCACGAGGTCCATGCTGACGGCGCCATTCCCCTGTGGCAGGATACGCTGGAAGGCTCCATCGGCGCCATTCGGCTTTCCGCAACGGGCGACCGCATCATCGCGGCGGCGAGCACGGAAACGGGCCATGAGGTGTTCCGGTACCAAGCCAAGCACGCCATCACCGTTGCCGGGCCGACCCAACGCACCTTGCTCCCGGAGCAATCGGTGGCGGTCTCCCTGAATGTCACCAATGCGGGCAATCGCCCGGAAACGGTCTCATGGACGGTCGTGGGTGCATCTGGAATTGGCGTTGATGCCATCGCGGCTGCGTCCGTTCATCCCGGCGACCACGCCACGTTCACGACCACCGTTTCCGTTCCGGCGTCGTATGCACCCGGCACGCACACCATCACGCTCAATGCCACGACCCAGCACGGCTTGAAGGAAAGCCACCCACTGAACATCGTGGTCCCTGAGGTGCGCGCCTGGAGGCTCGAAGCGGGCGAACACCCCGTCAGCTTGGGTGCCCAACTGGGACAACCGACCACTTTCAAGCTGGATCTGGCCAACATTGGCAACGTGGAAGAACCAGCGCCGGTCACCGTCGGCGTTGATTTGGACGGCTGGACCGCCGCCATCAAGGCGGGCGGAACCTTGCCCCCTGGCGGTGAGGGCCTGCTGGTCATCGAAGTCACATCTCCGGATGATGTCGCGGAGGGCGTTGCGGCGCAAATCGATGTCACACTCGAAGGCGAAGAGCCGATTGAGTTGTTGGCGACCGTCGGCGCACGCTTCGGCGTGGACATGACGGCTCCCGCTGGATTGGAGATTCACCCCGGTGTGCCTGGTAGCGTGGTGGTCAGCGTGACCAACACGGGCAACGCCGTGGATGGCGTGCGGCTCAAGGCCCTGGGCGTCCCGAGCGGCTGGTCCATCCAATTTTCCGGGTCCGCCTCCCACGTGATTTCGCAAATTGAAGCGGGCGAGACGGTGGATGTTCCCGTTACGGTCACGGCTCCCTTTGACGCAGCAACCGGCGGCGCGCCATCCCAGGTGTTCTTCCAGGCGGCGTCGTTGGCGGATTCCGGGCGGACCAGCACGTCGGATGTGCTGATTTCCGTCACGGAACCTCCCGTTGTGGAGGAGGAACCCGAGGAACCCAGCCTCCCGACGCCGGGCATTGGCGCCGGTTTGGCGCTGGTCGGCCTCTTGGGGGCGGCCCGCTGGCGACGCCAATAGCATCGAAAAGGACTTAAAGCCTCAAATCCAC
>JBFJWV010000073.1:0-6511 GCA_041623515.1 Thermoplasmatota archaeon
GGTGGGTGTGGTGTCCAGGGTGATGTTGGGTGTGCCGGTGACGGTGACGGCTTCGGTGTAGTTGACGCGAATGTCAATTGTCGTGCCTGCCCCGTAGGTGCCGTTTGCTTTCTGGATGTCCTCGCTCGTAACGGTCGGCGCCGTTGCATCCACCGTGATTGCGTTGGTGGTCACGATCGGCGTCGCCGGTGTGCCCGCGGATGTAACCACTGAATCGGCCGTGGTCGAGACCGTGAAGGCGTCACCACTGCTGGCGGTTCCACTCGTGGCGATAACCACGAAGAAATCGTTGCCCGCGCTCGCGGTCAAGTCATCGTCGGGGATGGCGACCGCTGCGGTGACGGTCACGGTTGCGACCAGGCCAGCCCAGCTAACGGACGCCGTCACGTTGGCGTCCGTGCCGCCGAAAGTCCCTTCATTTGCGGCATCCGAATCCTGGAAGATGGCGACGTCCAAATCGCTTTGTTCCACGGTTCCTGCCGTCTGGGCGACCGTGACCTTCACGCTGGTGAGGGTTTCCGTGCCGCTTGCGTCGTTGATGTTGATTCCCAGCACGGCCGTGTTCGCACTGGATGCCTGAATCTTTTGAGACGCGGTCGTCAAATCATTGACCGCGGTCACTGTCGCCGCTTGGGCCGCGGGAGCCAGCACAACGGCGGCCAATAATAGAATAGCAACGACCGACAATGCGGACTTGGACTTCATGAGGTGTCCAGGGGTCTTACCGGTTTTAGTATGTCCGGATGCCATTGGCGCCGAGCCCGCATGGCGAGACGCCGGGAGGACTCTCCACCCGAACCCTTGCCCGTCCCTTTTTCAACCATCCCGGGCTGGCCGGCCAGGTCGCGAGCGCTTGGCGCTCCGTGGCCGTCGGAATTTCCATGCCGAAGCGCGACGACGTCCACAAAATTCTCATCATCGGCAGCGGGCCCATTCAAATTGGCCAGGCTGCGGAATTCGACTTCTCCGGGAGCCAAGCGTGCCAATCGGTGCGCGAAGAAGGCTACTCGGTGGTGCTGGTCAACAGCAATCCAGCCACCATCCAAACGGACCCGGAAACGGCGGAGGCCGTGTATTGTGAGCCGTTGACGGCTGATGCCATCACGTCCATCATTGCCAAGGAGAAGCCCGACGGCGTGCTTGCCGGCATGGGTGGCCAAACCGCGCTCAACTTGGTGTCCGAGTTGGCGGAACGCGGTGTGCTGGAGGAGCACAACGTCAAGCTCCTGGGAACGCCGCTTGGAGCCATTGAGGATGCCGAGGACCGGGACAAATTCAAGCAAGTCATGATTGGCATCGGCGAACCGGTCCCCAAGGCGTTGGTGGCGGAAACGGTGTCCGAATGCGTGCGCATTGCCGAAGAAGAAATTGGCCGCTACCCGGTTCTCATTCGCCCCGCCTACACCCTGGGTGGCTTGGGTGGTGGCGTGGCCCACACGCGGGAGGAACTGGAAGAAGTGGCTTCCAAGGGATTGGCGTACAGCCGCATCAACCAGGTGCTCATCGAGGAGTCCCTGCTTGGCTGGCGCGAATACGAATACGAAGTGATGCGCGACGGCGCCAACAATTGCATCACCATTTGCAACATGGAGAACCTGGATGCCATGGGCGTCCACACGGGCGAATCCATCGTCGTGGCGCCAAGCCAAACCCTCAGCGACCGCGACCACCAGATGTTGCGCGCCGCGTCCCTGCGTTGCATCCGTGCCCTCAAGATTGAGGGGGGTTGCAACGTGCAATTTGCATTCAATCAAGACACGGGCGAATACCGCGTCATCGAGGTGAACCCCCGTGTCAGCCGCAGTTCGGCCTTGGCGAGCAAGGCAACGGGCTACCCCATTGCGCGGGTCGCGGCCAAGATTGCTCTGGGGATGACCCTGGACGAAATCCCCAATGCCATCACGCAAAAGACGGTGGCCGCTTTCGAGCCGACGCTGGATTACGTCATCACGAAGATTCCCCGCTGGCCGTTCGACAAGTTCCGCACCGTTGACCCGCGGCTCGGCACGCAGATGAAATCCACGGGCGAAGTGATGAGCATCGGCCGCAACATCGAGGAATCGCTCATGAAGGCGGTTCGCAGCCTGGAAGTGGACGCGGACAGTTTGGCGCCGCCCGTTGACTGGTCCGATGACGAGTTGAAGGAACGGTTGGAAGTCGCCACCCATCAGCGACTGTGGGCCGTTGCCGAAGCGCTGCGCCGGGGCTGGAGCGTGGACGATGTCTACGACATGAGCGGCTACTTGCCGTTCTTCCTCAACAAGATCAAGCACATCCTGTCCTTGGAGGAGCAACTGGCCGCGTCTCCTGGAAACATGGACATCTTGGCCGAGGCCAAGAAGTACGGCTTGAGCGACCCCATCGTGGCGCGGGCTTGGAACAAAACGGCCGCCGAAGTCAAGGAAATGCGCCGCGCCGCCTCCATGGCACCCGATTACAAGATGGTCGATACGTGCGCCGCGGAATTCGAAGCGAAAACTCCCTACTATTACTCGGCCCACGACCCGGTCGACCCGGACGCCGCGTTGCCGGCGGATCGGGCCGGCGACCGGCGCAAGCGCTGCTTGGTGCTGGGCAGCGGTCCCATCCGAATTGGTCAAGGCATCGAGTTTGACTATTGCTGCGTGCATGCGGCGTGGGCGCTGCGTGAAGAAGGCATTGCCACGCTCCTTCTCAACAACAATCCCGAAACCGTATCGACGGACTTCGATACCAGCGACCGGCTGTACTTCGACCCGTTGACGCTGGAGGATGTGATGCACGTCATTGAGCGCGAAAAGCCCGATGGCGTGTTGGTGCAGTTTGGCGGCCAGACGGCCATCAACCTGGCCCTCCCGTTGGAGGCCGCGCTCGCGGAGCGGGACGATTTGCCAACGGAAGTTTGGGGCACGCCGCCCGGCGCCATTGACCTGGCCGAAGACCGGGACAAGTTCAACCAACTCATGCAAGAGTTGGGTGTGAAGCAGCCTGAGGCCGGCATTGCTCGGACCGATGAGGAGGCCGTGGAGATTGCCACGCGCATCGGCTACCCGGTCTTGGTTCGCCCCAGCTACGTTCTGGGCGGCCGGGCCATGATGGTTGTGCATGACGAGCACGAGTTGCGCGATTATGTCCGCGACGCGGTCAAGGTCACCAAGGCACACCCCTTGCTGGTGGACCGGTTCTTGGCCCGCGCCATCGAAGTGGATGTGGATGCCGTGTGCGACGGCGATGATGTGCTGATTGGGGCCATCATGGAGCACGTGGAAGAAGCGGGCGTTCACTCCGGCGATTCGACAACGGTGATTCCGCCCCAGAACCTGAGTGCGGCGGTCGTTGCGAAGATTGAGCAACACACGAAGGACATCGCGCTGGCCTTGGGCACTCGGGGCCTCATCAACATTCAGTACGCTTGCAAGGGCGACGATGTCTACATCATTGAGGCCAACCCGCGCAGCAGCCGCACCGTTCCTTACGTGGCCAAAGCCACCGGCATTCCACTGGCCAAGATTGCGGCGAAGGTTTGCTTGGGACGCAAGCTCGCGGACCTTGGCTACACCACGCCGCCGCGTCCGAACCATGTCGCCGTCAAGGCGCCCGTGTTCCCATTCTTGAAGCTGCCCGGCGTCGATGCCGTGCTGGGCCCCGAGATGAAGTCAACCGGGGAAGTCATGGGCATCGCCGACGATTATCCAGCCGCCTATGCGAAAGCCATGGATGCTGCGGGCAACGCGCTGCCGACCGAAGGCACGGTCTTTGTGTCCGTGGCCAAGCGGGATCGTGAGCGCATCATTCCCGTGGCGCGGGACTTGGCTGCCCAGGGCTTCAACATCGTCGCCACGGAAGGCAC
Source organism: Thermoplasmatota archaeon (assembly GCA_041623515.1). Taxonomy (GTDB): domain Archaea; phylum Thermoplasmatota; class E2; order JACPAO01; family JAHFTW01; genus JBFJWV01. The sequence goes on from JBFJWV010000073.1 coordinate 3,830, forward strand.
CGCTGCCGAACTCGAGGCGGCTGGCGTCGACGCCACCGTGGTCTACAAGGTCTCCGAGCGCAAAGCGCCCGATGCCATTGACCTCATCAAGCGCAAGCAGATTCAGCTCATCATCAACACGCCCGGCGAAATCATGGAGGCGCCGCAAATGCGCGATGGTTACGCCATGCGCCGGGTGGCGGTGGAGCACGAGGTTCCGTTTGTGGCAACGGCCGAAGCCGCCGACATCGTGGTGCGCGCCATTTTGGCCAAGCGGGCCGCCGGCGGTCACTTCCCGGTGCGCTCCCTGCAAGATTACGCCGCGGCCCACTTGGAAGTCGCATGAAGCCGGATTTGCTGGAAATTTTGGCCTGTCCGGAAGACAAGGCAACGCTGCAATTGCACGTGGAAATCGAAGAAGATGGCGAGGTCTTGTTGGGCACTTTGACATGCGATCAATGCGGGTTTGTTTACCCCATTGAGCAGGGCATTCCCAATTTGCTGCCGCAGGAAATGCACGTGGATGAAGTGCGTGAGCCCGGGTCGGAGCCAAGTTCCACCGGCAACTGAACTTCCACTGAATCGGGTGCATCCACCGGTCAAGCCGGTCCTGTTAAGTGGGGCCCTGGTTTGTGTTCGACTTACGGGATGCACATGGGCGAAGCCATCGCTCCGGTCCGGGAAAATCAAGCAAATCCGGAGCCGGCTGTAGGGGAAGAAATGGGTGACGAAGACGTTCTACGACGCAGCGATGACGCTCTTGCGCGGCGCGAGCACAAGCAAGTTTTCGATGCCGATGAAGAGCCGCTCCTGAAGGAAAACAAGGATCGGTTTGTGCTCTTTCCCATCACGGATCACGAAATCTGGAAGATGTACAAGCAGGAGATGGCTTGCTTCTGGACCGCCGAAGAAATCGACTTGGACCAAGACAAGAAGGATTGGGCCAAACTCACCGACGACGAGAAGCATTTCCTCAAGCACGTGCTGGCATTCTTCGCCGCCAGCGACGGCATTGTCCTCGAGAATCTGGCGGTCAATTTCACCAAGGAAGTCCAGAGCCCTGAGGCCCGGTGCTTCTACGGTTTCCAAATCATGATGGAGAACGTGCACGCGGAGACCTACAGTCTCCTCATTGACACGTACATCTCCGACAAGAAGGAACAGGATTACCTGTTCCATGCCACGGACAACATTCCCGCCGTCAAGAAAAAGGCGGACTGGGCCATGCGGTGGCTCAGCAAGAAGCGCGCCAGCTTTGCTGAACGGCTCGTCGCATTTGCGGCGGTTGAGGGGATCTTCTTCTCGGGCAGCTTCTGCGCCATTTTCTGGCTCAAGAAGCGCGGCATCATGCCGGGCCTGACTTTCAGCAATGAGCTCATCAGTCGCGATGAGGGTCTGCACACTGAGTTCGCTGCCTTGCTGCACAGCAAGCTGCGCAATCCGGTGCGCGAGCAAACCATTCACAAAATCATCTGCGACGCCGTGGAGATTGAGAAGGAATTCATTACGGAGGCCATCCCGGTGGACCTCATTGGGATGAATGCCAATTTGATGAAGCAATACATCGAATTCGTGGCGGACCGGTTGATGGTCACGCTGGGCGCGGCAAAAATCTACAACGCGAAGAATCCGTTCCCGTGGATGGAAATGATCAGTCTGCAAGGCAAGACCAACTTCTTCGAGAAGCGGGTCGGAGACTACCAGAAGGCCGGCGTCATGAGTGGCACGGACAAGGAAGTCAAGCAACAGCGGTTCGCTCTGGACGAGGACTTCTAACGCGCCGCGGCCCGTCCGGCCAGCCGATTCGGTGAATAATGCGCACTCGGGGCAAAATATTCCGGGCCTTGATTTCACCTGGTTCCTGTGGTTCACCTGAACCTGTTCAGCCCCCTTGCATACACTCAAATGCAACCCGGGCTTTGGACCGCCTTACGGGATGCACACGCAACCAAAGGTCCAGTGTGACCTAGATTGCGCCCTTCACATTTCACGAGGACAGAACATGGGAATGACGGTAGTTAACCGGAAAGGCGAGCACGAGGAAGTGCGGTTTGACAAGATTTTGGACCGCATCAAGGACCTAACGTACGGATTGCACGAGTCCGTGGACGCAGCTCCGGTTGCTCAAGCGGTCATCGAAGGAATGGCCGATGGCATCACGACCCGTCAGCTGGACCAACTCGCGGCGGAAACGGCCGCCAGCATGATGACCAGCCACCCGGATTACGGCAAACTCGCCGCCCGGATTGCGGTCAACGACTTGCACAAGCAAACCCGCGACACCTTCAGTGACGTCATCGAAGACCTGCACAATTACGTCGACCCGGTCACTGGAAAAGACGCGCCGCTGATCAGCGATGAAACGTTCCGCATCATCCAAGAAAACAAGGATGTCCTCGACCCCGCCGTCCGTTACGAGCGCGACTACGAGTACGACTTCTTTGGCTTCAAGACGCTCGAGCGCAGCTACTTGCTCAAGATCAACGGCGAAATTGCCGAGCGTCCGCAGCAGATGCTGATGCGCGTGGCCGTGGGCATTCACCAAGAGGACATCGAGTCCGCCTTGGAAACCTACGAACTGCTTTCCCAGGGCTACTTCACCCATGCGACCCCGACATTGTTCAATGCCGGCACCAACCGGCCGCAAATGTCGAGCTGTTTCTTGATTGACATCAAGGGCGACGACTTGGACGGCATCTATGA
>JBFJWV010000074.1:0-6510 GCA_041623515.1 Thermoplasmatota archaeon
GAAGCCGCGCTCCGCGGGGACAACGGCTACGGCCCCAGCTTGGGCCTTCCCGCGCTGCGCGATGCCATCGCCAATCGGATCGCCAGCAAATGGAAGGGCGAAGCGACGGCAGACAACATCATCGTCACGGCCGGTGCCACGCAAGGCCTCATGGCCATCAACCAGACCTTCGTGGACCACGGCGACGAAGTCTTGGTCCCCGACCCCGGGTTCGTCCTGTACGCAAGCCAAGCGCGGATTTGCGGCGGCGTCCCAGTCCCCTACGATTTGACCGCCGACAACGGCTACTTGCCCGACGTCGACGAAATCAACGAAAAAATCACGCCGCGCACCAAGCTCATTGTGGTCAATACGCCTAGCAACCCCACGGGAGCATGCATGGGCCACGATGACGTGGAAGCCTTCTCGCAGCTTGCAGAAGACCACGACCTCATGGTTGTGGCCGACGAAGTCTACGACACGATGACCTTCGACGGCGATCACCATTCCTTCCTTAGCCACCTGGACAACGTGATTTGGGTCAACAGTTTCAGCAAGACCTACGCCATGACGGGTTGGCGCCTGGGATGCATTGCAACCAAGCAAGAGTACGTGCGGGCCATCGAAACGATGCACTACTACACGGTTGCTTGCCCCCCAACTCCCATTCAACACGCAGGGGTCGCGGCGCTCGAAGGGCCGCAAGACCAAGCCGAAGAGATGGTGCAGACCTTCAAGGATCGCCGGGACGTCATCACGGACCGAATACAGAAGATCCGTGGCCTGCACATGGAAAAGCCAGGCGGCGCATTCTACGCCATGCCCCGGTATGACTTCCGGATGCGCAGCGCGGACTTGGCCATGCAACTTGCCGAGCGTGGCCTCATCAGCAGCCCCGGCAGCGCCTTTGGCAAGCTTGGGGAATACCACCTGCGCTTCAGCTACGCGTGCGGCGTGGAGGAAATCCACCGCGGCATGGATATCTTGGAAGAACTCTGCAACGAGCTTCCCCTGCCCAACTGAAGCGGACTGTCGCCGCAGACCCAGGACACGACACCCTGGCTTGACGCCGTGCAGCCCAGCTCACGCTCAAGGGTGCGCTGTGCGCTACCGAGAGACGGTTTAGCTTGCGGTGATGGTGTACGCAACCGGCGCGCCACCAACAGGGATGTTGAGGGTGCGCTGCTCGTTGTACTGAACCGATTGGCCATCGCGGAAGAACTCGTAATCCACGGTCAACGTGTACGTTCCAGGACCGAGCCGAGTGGTGGCATCGCCATCTTGGTTCGTGGTGACGGTCTGCGTGGCATCGCCGCTGATGCGGATGGGAACCCCACCCACGCCTTGGCCTCCGTCTTCGAATGTGATGGTTACATCGCTTGGGATCGAGGTCATCACGAAGTCCTGCGCCCGGGTTTCGCCGCCGGTCAACCGAACTTCGTCGATGGTGGCCTCGTAGCCGTTGGCCACGACGTCAACGCTTTGGGTGCCGCCGCGCAGGCCGCCGAGACTGTACGTGCCGTCGGCCGCCGTCGTGGCGCTCTTGCCATTGACCGTGATGCGGACGCCGGCGAGTTGCTCACCGTCCGTGAATGCACCATCGCCGTCCTTGTCTTCGTAGGCCCGGCCCGCCATGGCGGCGAACGGAACGTCAACGGTGACGCCGGTGGTTTCACCGCCATCCTCCAGAGCATCCCAAGCCATGGAGTACATGGTGCTGCCTCCATCCCGGATGGTCAGGGACAGGTCATCGCCGGGCGGGGCGAGAACCGTGAAACGACCTTGCGAATCGGTCTCGTCGACCGCGTGGCCCGCGCCGAAGCTGTCGGTGAAGGTGACATCCACGCCACCCAGCGGCGCGCCGTTGCCGTCGCGCACAATACCGGAGACCTCGTGGCCCTCGTAGTATTGCAGCAGCACGGTGGATCGGATTTGACCGCCGGCGCGCAAGGATTCGTGGATGGCCCGCCAATGGCTGAGGCCTTCACCCGGAGCGCCCTGGGCAGCGGAAATGTGCCCGAAAGCGCGTGCGTACATGCTGTTGGCGAAGGATTCGGTCAGTTGCATGTCCGGGCTGACGGTGATGCCTGTGGCACCTGCGCCGCTGCCTGCCGTTGGCTCGGTGCCCTTGCGGAACGCTTGGTTGCCCAAGACGACCCATTCGGCACCCGATTGGTCCGTGAATTTGGGTTCGGCCAGACGGTACGAGTTGCCGTCCGCATCCACACCGTATTGCTCGAAGTCCAGCAGAATGGTTTGACCATCACTGTACGTGAAGCGCATGAAGTCGTCGGGGTTCTTGTTCGCCAAGAACACGGGAGCGTAGAAGATGCCCGTGTTCTGGATGTTGATGGGGAACATGCGCTCGTCCACGCCAAAGTAGCCCACATCTTGACCCGTCGCGGCCATCATGTCGCCGTAGATTTCGAAGGCCTCGGGCCCCTGAAGCTCTTGGATGGCCTCAAATTGATCGTCCAGCGAACCGCTAACATCGCGGGCAGCAATGCCGTAGTCGGCCCAGACAGAGGCAGCGGCCGGGTTGCTGGTGTGCGCGCCCCAGAGCAGAAGCGTGAGCCACAACATGGCCTCTTCTTCCGACTCGCTGCTGAGGAAACGCCCGGCTTGCTCGAAGTGGTTCTGGAAAGGATCGGCGACGGTGGGGTGCTTGCCGATGTTGGTCGCCCAGTGTCCGTAGTCCCACCAGGCGATGAACGCCGGCCGGTCCTCGAACGCAAGGTCTTGATCGTACGTCGCCAACTTGTCAAACAGTTGGAGCCAGCCGTTGCTCTTCACATCGAAGCCGACACCAAACGCGCCGAGGCGGTCCAAGTCCAAGCCCTGCTCGGATTCGAATTCGCGGCTCATGGATGCGTCCACACCCAACCAAACGTTGGGCAGCACCAGGGCACCGGCAATGACCACGGCGAGGGTGGTCGTCTTCGGGGTCAAGCCCTTGAAGAAGGCCCCCACCGGGTTTCCTTGGCGAGCCAAGTTGCGGATGCGGGCGCCCATTTCACTGATGCCAATGGCGGCCATGAGGCGCGCGGTTCCCGCGCCCGCCAAGACGGCGAACAGGGGGGCGGCGTTGAAGACGAAACGGCTGGCGGCGAACGCCATGAAGATGCCAATGAGACCCCAGCTGAAAATCAGCATGTGGCGCGGCCGGCCTTGGAAGCCATTGCGCATGCTGCCAAACAGGGGCCAGAACGCCAGCAGGAACGTGAAGAAGCCGAAGTTGGCTGCCACGAAGCCCAATTCGGTCCGCTGCGCCTCTGCAATGGTGGTGTACAGCTTGCTTTGGTTGAAGTATCCAAGACCGCTGAAGATCAGCTGGCCCGCGGCCGGGAACACCAGCAGCAACAGCAAGAGCCCCAATACGCCCGCAAAGAAGAGCGCAGGGAACACAATGATGGACGGCAGTTCACGCGTCGGGACCAGAATGGCCGCAGCAGCGAGCATGCCGTACAGCACGTAGCTGTGAGGAACAATGGTGGTGCTGCCGAGACCCACGACTTGGTAGTACGGCAGGGCAATCAGCATGCCCAGAACGACGGGAATGAGGTACACCAACGAGAGGGCCGTGGAGTCCTTGTTCTTGACGTGGTCCACCAGCAATTGGAAGCCGAAGGCGACGGCCATGACACCCAGGATGTAGGGGTAACCCTTCCAAGTCAACGCAACGGCGCCAATGGCGACACCGGCAATGGCAGCCCACATCATGGCGCTGCGGTTTTCCAGGAATGCCGCCTTGATGCCCGGCATGGGATTTTTCTTCCAACTGGGCACGTATTCCCGGTGGTGCAAGGCTCCGAGAGCCTTCAGGAGAGCCGCAATCAGGACGGCGATGAAGAACATGGCCGGCGCGTCGTGGTCAGCAAAGCCGAACACACTGCGCTGAATGTGCGGGGCACTGACGGCCATGAAGAAGGCGGCCCAAATGCCTGCAGTGCGCCCCCACATCATGTTGGCGATGAGGAACACGGGAATGACGATGAGTGCGCCCCAGATGGCCACATTCAGGTTGAGCGCAAGGCCGACGGCGTCGTTCACGCCGGCTGCGTCAAAGAACCAGGCATCCAGAGCCGTGGTCCAATCGTACAGTGGCGGGTTGGGGTTGACGCCACCATTGGGGTAGTTGATGACCGGGTCGAACTGGAGAGATTCTCCGGTTTCGAAGATGTGGTCAATGGTGCGGTCGTGGTACCACGGGTCGTTCCCCGAGTACAGGTAACGGTCGGCTTCTTCGTCGTAGGCAACGCCAATGTTGAAGGCAATGCGCAGGACGAGGGCGAGAATGACGAGAGCGCCGAGCCAAATCACGGTGGATCGGGTCACGCTCTGGTCTCGTTGGCTATCACGACGGGCCATGGTTGCACCAAATTGGTTTCCAAGCAGAGCCAAAGCTCCGCTTAGGGAGGCGGCCGACAGGAGGCCCCGTTATAACCTGTGTGGGCGGAGACGACCCTCAATTGGGCTGGACAATGCCCTTGCCGAGGGCGCTGGCGATGAGCCCGACAGCGAACTCGCCGGTTTGATTCCGGTCATCCAACAACGGGTTGACCTCCACGAATTCCAACGACGTCAGAATGTCTGCATCGGCCAACCGTTCGAGCGCCAAGTGCGCCTCCCGGTAGGTCAGCCCTCCTGGGACGCGGGTTCCCGTTCCCGGTGCCCACTGGGGATCCACCGCGTCCAAATCGAAGCTGAGGTGCACGCCATCCTTCCCTTTGCCAGCAATTTCGATGGCTTCGTCCATGACTTTGGTCATGCCCAGCTCATCCACATCGCGCATGGTGAAGTAGCGCACGCCGGACGATTCGAGCAAATCGGCCTCTTTGCGGTCCACGTCACGCAGCCCCACGATGCACACATTTTCCGCAGGAAGTTTCGGGCCAGGCTGGTCGAAATTCGCCAGGTCCGGGTGACCCATGCCGAGAATGGCGCTCACCGGCATGCCGTGAATGTTGCCGCTGGGGCTGGATTCGTGGGTGTTGATGTCCGCATGGGCATCGAACCAGATGAGGCCCCGGTTCTTTGAGTGCCGGGCAAGCCCGGCTTGCGTGCCGATGGCAATGGAATGGTCTCCGCCCAGGACCAATGGCACAACACCATCTTGCACCGCACTATCCACCAGGTTGGCCAAATTCGAGCAAGCGGCCATGATTTCGTCAACGAATTTGATGCGCATGTCACGCTGGGGCGTGTCCTGCTCCAGCTCGGGAGCGAACACATTGCCCCGGTCCTCGACGCCATGACCCAGGTCCTTGATGCGCGTGTGCAACCAGGCAGCACGCATGGCGCTGGGCCCCATGTCGGTTCCACGGCGGCTCGCGCCCAGGTCAACAGGGGCTCCAATGATGCGAACGGTCTTGCTCATGGGGCCGGCGATTCACTGCCGGTTGATGAACCAGGCGACTGCGGCGGCGCCCTTACTTCTGAATCACGACGGTTAGCAAATCACCGTCTTTCAGAACGTGGTCAATGCCGACGGTTTGACCCGGGAATTTGGCGCTCTTGCCCCAAACCAGTGCATAGCGGAATTTGCGCCGGAAATCACGGTGCAACTTGTCGCAAACGGACCCCACGTCGGAGTCCTTGCGAATAATCAGCGGCTCTTCCAAGTCCGCTTCCCCACCCTGTGGCTTGAGGAAAATCTGAATCAAGTCCAAGGCGTCGTAAATGAAGTCCTTGGCTTCATCCACGCCCAATTTCTTGGTTGCCACCATGGGCACCGAAGGGAAGCCCTCCACCTCCAGCCATTGCTTGATTTCCTCGTAGCCGTCTTCACCGACCAAATCCACTTTGTTGACAATGGCCACCGCCGGGATGTACACCCGGTTGCCCGCCAAGTGGTCCACCAGGTCATCGGGACTCACATCGTCGCGTATCACCACGTCCGCGTTGTTGATGCGGAATTGCCGAATGATTTGCTCCACTTGATCCGCGTCCATGTGGGATTGCTCCCGCATCAAGTGCACCTGGATTCCACCCCGGTCCTTGTGGTAGATGTTGATGTCCTTGGGACGGCGGTTGATGCGAATGGCCGATTGCTCCAGCTCCCGCAAGATAACCGGCATGTGCTTCTTCGCCTGCTTGGCATCCAGGGTCAACAAAATGAGGTCGCTGTTGCGCGCCGCAGCGATGACCTCCTTGCCACGCCCCTTGTTCATGTGGGCCCCCGCAATGATGCCGGGCATGTCGAGAATCTGGATGTCCGCGTGCCGGTGCTTCAGCATGCCGGGAATGACCGTGAGTGTCGTAAACGCGTAAGCCCCAATTTCGGAATCCTTGCCCGTTAGCGCCCCGAGAATCGTTGATTTGCCAACGCTCGGCAGCCCGATGAGACCCACGGTGGCGTTGCCGGATTTCTTGACGGCGTAGCTGACCCCGCCCCCGCCGCTGGCTGCCGCCTGCTTTTCTTGCTCACGCTTCAGAGCGGCGATTTTCGCCTTGAGCTTCCCAATGTGAAACTCCGTCGCCTTGTTCTTCTGGGTCTTGAGAATCTCGTCCTCAAGATCCTTGATTTGCTCC
>JBFJWV010000075.1:0-6416 GCA_041623515.1 Thermoplasmatota archaeon
GCCACGGGCATGTTGGAGGTGTTGGCGATGAGCGTGGTGCGGTCCATCAGGGGAGCGCCCTCGTTCGTCGGGTCGGGCAGTTCGGGGAACTCGTCCAGCACTTCCGTCATCTCGTTGCCGCGTTCGCCGCAGCCGATGTAGACCACGATTTGCGCGTCCGAGTACTTGGCCAGGGACTGCTGGGTGACGGTCTTGCCGGAGCCGAAGGGGCCCGGAATGGCCGCCGTGCCGCCCTTGGCGATGGGGAACAAGCCGTCCAGGATGCGCATGCCCGTGTTCAGCGGAATCGTGGGCAGTTGCTTCTCGGCAAACGGACGGGGCTTGCGCACAGGCCACTTGTGGGCCAGGCGGATTTCCGTGCCGTTGTCCAGGGTGGCGATGACGTCGTCCACCGTGTACTTGCCGGCCTTGATGCTCTTGACCTTGCCACCCTTTTGGTCGGGGGGCAACATGATCTTGTGCAGGACGGTGCTGGTCTCTTGAACCGTGCCGACGATGCCGCCGGGCTGCACTTCGTCGCCCTTTTCGACGGTGGGGGTGAAGTCCCACTTCTTCTCGTGGTCGAGGCCGGGGACATCGACGCCACGGAGAATGAAGTCGCCCATGGTGTCTTGCAAGACTTCCAAGGGGCGCTGAATTCCATCGTAAATGCTCGTCATGAGGCCGGGGCCGAGTTCAGCGACCAACGGGAGGCCGGTGTTCTCGACGGGTTCGCCGGGCTTGACGCCCGACGTGTCCTCGTAGACTTGAATGATGCTTTGCTCGCCCTCGATCTGAATGACTTCGCCCATGAGGCGTTCGTCACCGACGCGGACGATATCGTACATGCGGGGGGTGATGCCCACGGCCGTTACAACGGGGCCGGAGACACGGTACACGGTTCCTTTCTGGCTTACCATAGGTCAACACCTACTGCTTGTTTGATTTTGGTCCGGAGGGAGTTATCCTCCTCTTCCCCCACCGCGACCAGGGTGGGCTTGACGCTGGACACCAAATCGTTGCGCAGGCGCGGTTCAAGGCGCTGCAAATCATCGGTTTCCATGACGAGGATGCTGACATCGTCGTCGGCGCGGGCGGCGGCAACGGCCGCCGTCAATTCGGATTCGGACTCAACGTTCCAGATCTTGCGGATGCCCGCAAGCCGGAAGCCGAGCGTAAAGCGGTCGTTGCCGATCGCTGCTAGTTCACTCATTCAATCAACTCCTTGAGGCGAGCCTCAGAAAGTCCAGCGGCCTTGCCCCGAGCGAGTGCCCGCAGCGTGACCACTTCCTGGCGCTTGCGCACCAAGAATGTGAGGATGGGGAGAATGGAGAGAGGATTGGCGTGGGCCAATTGGTCGATGCTCTTGAAGAAAGCCCGACGGATTGCCAAAGCCAGCGGTGCCTGGCGCCCGGTTTGCTGCGCTTGTTCCAGACCGTCTTGGAGCTCCTCGTAGAAGCGGTTGCTTTGCAACGCATCGTCGAGAGCCGCCAAATCGCTGCAACTTGCAAGCGCCATCACGTCGGCCACCTTGAGGTGTTTGCCGCCCGGGATGACGTAGTCGGAGAAATCCGCGCCGCCGCCGTTCTGGACCCAGCGGGCAGCATTTTGCAGGTTGCGGGAATCAATCTCCCGGCGCACGAATTCCAGCAGAACTTGGGCACCCTTTTGGGAGAACCCATCGGCCGCTTCGAGCAAGCGCGCGAAGTAGGCCTTGTCCAGTGCGTCTTCGTAGGCGGGAAGGGACGAGCCGGACGGCACCTTGCGCAGGACACGGGCCCAAGTTGAGGCGATGCCTCCTTGGCGGTCCATGGCTTCGATGACGTCGTCAATGGTTCGCACGTCTTCAGCAATCAGAGGCTGGAAGATGTTGAACGTGTCAAGATCTTCGAGCAGCATCTCCTTGAGCAGCTCATCGCGGGTTGCCCCGCTTTGCTTGCCGCGCAAGACGGCTTTGATGTCGTCAACCAAGTTGCGCACCAAGAACGCGCTGACGATGGCGCCGCCTTCACCGGCCAGCATGCGCCGGACCGCGTTGTAGCTGCGCTCTTCGTTGACCGTGAGCGCCGCTTCGAGCAGGTCGAGCCCGCCGAAGCGAGCCGCCAATTCGTCGACTTCGTCCTTGTACTCCGAGTCCTGGATGAACCGCGTGATTTCCGCGAGATTCATCTTCAGAAGCTTGTCGTACTGGTTGCGCGGGATGAGCCGGCCGCGTTTGGCCTGCACACGCGCAACCGCGTAGGCGTAGTTGGTTTTCTTGCTGCCGAGGAGTGCCATTGCCATGTTATGCGAACAATCCAGATTCGGCCTTCAGCACGTCGCGCCACGCGTCGTCGAGGAGGGTCTCGTAGCTTAGGTCAAGACGGACTTTGCCGTCTTCACTTTCCACGATGAGACCACCCGCAATGTCCACGTCACCGGCGAACGCGTACTCCTTGGCTTCGCCGAGCGCCTTGGCGTCGGCTGCCGCGCCCCAGACCTTGCCCTTGGGGACAACGTCCTTTGCTTGCTTGAGCAAGGCGGCGATGTGCTTCTTGCGCGTTGCCGCGTTGAGGCCAGAGAGGCCTTCAACGATGGTGGCACGCAGAGCACCACGGAGTTCGTTTTCGGTTTCCAGGACGAGCTTGCGGGCCTCAAACTGTGCGTTGCTGAGGTGTTGCCGCTGTAGCTGTTCCACGTCACGCTCGGCTTGTGCAAGGCGTTGCGCCTTGTACGCGTCGGCTTGTTCGCGGGCTTTCGCGAGGATGGCGTCCGCCTCGGCGCGAGCGGCACCCAGGATTTCCTGGGCACGCTTGTCGCCGCCGTCGCGGACTTCCTGCACGACCTGATCGAGACCCATAGGGATCGACTTAGGCCGCGGTGTTGATGTTGCCCAGCAGCAAGATGGCGATGACGAGACCGAAAATCACGATGGTTTCGGGAATCACGGTAAGGACGAGGCCCTTACCGAAGTTCTTCTCGTCTTCTGCGGTTGCGCCAACTGCGGCGGAACCGATTCCAGCCTGAGCGATGCCGGTGGCGATACCACCGAGACCGACTGCGAGGCCGGCGCCGATTGCGATGAGTCCAGATGCTTCGACTGCCATTTTGGATTTCTCCTGTTGTATTTTGTTGGGTAAAGGGGGTTAGGGCTGCTGACGTCCAAATGGTACATAGGGACGACCGCCGCCTTCGTAGAACTTCGAAAAGAATTCCACGAACTGCAGACGCAGGGACTGCAGGAATCCGGCCAGGATGGCCAGGACTGTGATGAGCAGGCTCGCCAAGAAGTAGACGACGAGTCCTGCACCGCCGCCAATCAGCTCGAAGCCAATGGTGGCAAACGCGATGGCCATACCGGCCTTGGAGGCGCCGATGGCGGCCAACCGCGTGTAACTGAGCAAGTTGCCCAGAAGAGAGGGAATTTCCAGGATGGCGATGAAGCCCACCCCAATGGTGTGTTGCACACCCATCCACAGCAAGGCGACGGCAGCGACGAAGACGCCAGCTCCGGCCCATTGCAGGATGGCGTTGTGCCCTTGCATGCCCATGACGAAGGCGATGGCGCCACCGATGATGAGCAGCCAGCTGACCTTCTCCTGAATGGCGAGCTTCACGCCGTGCATCTTCGCCACGTTCCGGACACCGAGCAAGAGGCCCAGCACCAAGTGGACGAAACCAATCAGGACACTGATCAGAAGCAGCGCCTGCACATCGTGGATCTTGGAGTAGTAGCCAAGGTTGAACCACCCGTTGACGCTCAGATGCGCTCCCCCGTGGGGCGCCAGTGGATTGGATACGGCCGTGCCCGCTTCCGCGTGCGTGGTGATGGCGCCGGGTTCACCGGATGCCACTTCGGCGGCGTAGTGGCCGCCCGTTTTGTGGATGAAGCCTTCCTCAGGGAAGTGGATGCCAAAGGCGGTCTCCCAAGAGTGCTCACCCGCGGCGACGGCTTCGTCCGACACCACGAAGTGCAGGCCCAGGCCTTCGCCAAAGACAAGCAATCCAATCAAGATGGCCCAAAGGCCACCCCACATCATCGGCTTGGCGACCCCGTCGCCACCGATTCCGAAGAGCTTGTTGTTGCGCAGCCACAGCGCAATGAGGACAATGAAGAGGCCGATGACGACGTCGCCAACCATCAAGCCAAAGAAAATGGGGAAGAAAATCGCGATGAGCTTCGTGGGGTCCAATTCCTTGTAGCGCGGCATGGCCAGCAGCGACAACAGGAATTCGTACTTGCCCGCCGGGCCCTTGTTGCGCAGCTGCGTGGGTGCTTCGTCCTCGACGGCCACGTCGTGGTGCCCGTGGTCCTCGTGCTCATGGTGGTGGTGGCCGTCCTCGCTGTGGGCCACGTTTTCATGGCCGCGGGGTCCGTCACCGAGTTCCGAGACGTACAACGACTCGCCGAACTTGTGCGCCAAGACATTTTGCACATGGTTGAGGCGGTCCTGCGGGACCCAGCCTTCGACGTGGAACGTGTGGTCCGTGACACCGAACTGGAGCGGAACTTGGGTGCGCTCCACTTCAGCCGTGAGCATCGCTTCCAGGGCCGCCAGCTTGCTGCCGGCCTTGTCGCGAACGCCGTCCAGGATTTCCGCGGCTTTGTCCACCGCGCGGCGGGCATCGCCGAGTTCGGTGCGCAATTGCACCAAGCGTTCCGCGGGGGTCGCATCCACGTCGGGAAGGACCGTGGCCGTGAACCCTGCTTCTGCAAGAGCACGCTCCGCATCCGGCGCATCACTGGGCCGCACCATCACGACCGCCGTGGTGCCCGCAGGCGTTTTGACAATCTCGACTTCGCTTTCCACGCCAGCGAGGGCCGGGCGCGGGTCCGCGCGTACGGTGCCAAGGTATGCCTTCAGTGAGGATACCGTCAACAAGGCGCGCAAGTTGATGTCAATGGATTCGTAAGGGGTGAGGGCGGCTTTTTCCGCCTCGAGAGCCGCCAGAGTCGTGCGGGCATCGGCCAATTGGTCAACAACGGGAAGGATGGCTTCCTCGGATTCCGTAACCAGGCTGGCGGGGTCTTCGGTGGCGATGGCCTTGATGGGCGCGTCTTCCGCATCCAGGGCCTTTTGCAGACCGCGCACGCGCACGAGCAATTCGCTGGCCTCTTCGCCGGCGGGGAGCGGACGGCCCATGCGGGTGATGTCCGTGGGATCCTGGTAATCTTCCAGGTGCATGACGCCCTCTTCGTGGAGGACGCCGATGACGGCGCTCATGTGCTCCCGGTGACCTCCCACCAGGATTCGGTTCATGCGCGCCGGTTTGAGCATGTTAGAGGGACTCCTCGAGAATCTTCACGACGCGGTCGGTGACACCTTCCACGCCTCCCTCGAACTTCTTGCGAAGGTTCGTGGCTTGGCGCTTGCCGCCGGCCAGGATCTTCTTGGTTTCTTCGCCGACCGCCGCGCGGGCGTCGTCAAGCTTGGCTTGCCGGGCTTTGTCCGCAGCGACGCGGCCATCGGCCACAACGGTCTCCGCTTGCTTGCGCGCATCGGCGACCAGTTTGCGAGCCTCTTCCTCGGCAGCTGCAACGCGTTCGGCGGCAGCAGTTTCGGCGTCTTTTACGCGACCCAGAAGTTCCGTTTTCAAAGGGAATCCTCCAGAGGTCCGGACAGGGTGTCCGGGTCCGGTTGAGCCGGCGACAGAGGGCCTGTATATGACCCCTTGGGACGCCTTCTCATGCGGCACCTGCACCGGAAGCGAACGGCGCTTCGAGGCGAAGGGTGATTCCAGCATCGTGTGCCGCGACGCGAACCGGCATGGGAAGGGCGTCCGGATTGTCAATGTCCAGCCACAGCCGAACCATGTCGGAGCCACGCGCCGCGGCCACGTCGACGGCCTTCGCCGCATCGCCATCAATCACCTGCAAGCCAGGCCCATTGGCGCCCAGGTCGGCTTCGAGCAGGCGTTGGCGAAGCGCATCGCCTTCCTCCGTGACGAGCCAAATGGGGTGATGCACGAGATGCGCTCGAACCAGGTCGACCAGGCCCGGCGCCGCCACGGATTTCCCGTCAACCGCCACGACTGCCGGAGGAGTGTCACCAAACATGCTTGAGCCGGCCCAGTTGGCCTCCTTTTTGAGTTCAGCGGCCGCAGGACACCGCGCGTCTGGTGTAGCACCAAACCAATTCACCTATCATTGGCTGCTCAGCATTCTGCGTATGGACTCAGAGTCCCCTTTGCCAGAACCCAAAGCATGCGCGGCGCTATGCGGCGAATGCCTGCAGTGCCGTGCCCGCATTGCATTCATCGAAGGCGATGAGTGCACCGTTTGCGGTTCCTAACCGAACGAATCCCTGAAAGGCTGCCCGACAGCGGCCGCTTTCAAGAGCGAGGAGCAGGATTTACGGCGAGTTTGCCCAGAGGGTAAACTCGGCGAGGTGGCGAAGCCACCGGCTTTCTGCTCCGCGCACGAATGAGTGCGAGGAGCAGGATTTGGCCTGGGACCA
>JBFJWV010000076.1:0-6395 GCA_041623515.1 Thermoplasmatota archaeon
AACAAGGTGGACCGCCTCATCAACGAGCTCAAGGTTACGCCCGAGCAAATGCAAGAGCGCTTCGTCAAGCACATCAACAAGGTCAACCAACTCATCAACCAAAACCTGCCCGCGGAATTCAAGGGCAAGTGGGGCGTCCGCATCGAGGACGGCACCGTCATGTTCGGCAGTGCCTACCACAACTGGGGCATGAGTGTCCCCTACATGCAGAAGACCGGCATGAACTTCGGCCGCATCTTCGAATTGTGCAACGCCAACGACGAGAAGACCCTCGCCAAGGAATGCCCCATCGCCGAAGTGGTGCTGGACACCGTGGTTCGCTCCCTGCCTTCGCCCAAGCAAGCGCAGGATTACCGTATCCGCCACATCTGGCACGGTGACCACGACTCCAAGATGGGCCAAGCCATGATCACCGCCGACGCCAAGGCGCCGGCCACCTTCATGGTCACCAAGATCATGATTGACCCCCACGCGGGTGAAATCGCCGTGGGTCGCCTCTTCAGCGGCACCCTGCAACGCGGTGACGAACTGCACATCGCAGGCACCAAGACCAAGAACCGTGTCCAACAAGTTGGCATGATGGTCGGCAGCGACCGTGTCAGCGTCGACCAAATCAGCGCGGGCAACATCGCGGCCGTGACCGGCCTGCGTGACGCCATGGCGGGCATGACGCTCACCGGCGACCCCGAAATGGATCCCTTCGAGCGCATCATCCACGTCAGCGACCCCGTCGTGACCGTCGCTGTGGAAGCCAAGCACATGAAGGACCTGCCCAAGCTCGTTGACACCCTGCGCTCCGTCGCCAAAGGTGACCCCAGCTTGCACCTGACCATCAACCAGGAAACCGGCGAGAACCTGATGAGCGGCATGGGTGAGCTCCACTTGGAAATCATTCAGCACCGCATCGAGCGCGACTACAAGCTCGAAATCATCGTCGGTCAGCCCATTGTGGTGTACCGCGAATGCGTGAAGGGCGTCAGTCCGGCTGCCTTCGAAGGCAAGTCCCCGAACCGCCACAACCGGTTCTACATCACCGCCGAGCCCCTGCCCGAAGACGTGGTCAAGGCCCTGCACGACAACGAAATCCCGCAGGACGCCAAGAAGTTCAGCAAGGAAGTCGAGCAAGCATTGACCCACAACCACGGCTGGGAGAAGGACGTGGCCAAGAAAGTCAAGTGCATCGATGGCACCTGCATGTTCGTTGACGGCACCAAGGGTATCCAGTACCTGCACGAAACCCAGGAACTCATCAACGAGGCCTTCAAGGAAGTCGTCAAGGCCGGTCCCCGCAGCAACGAGCCCGTTCAAGGTGTCAAGTTCACCCTGCACGATGCCAAGCTCCACGAGGACGCCGTTCACCGTGGCCCTGCCCAAGTCATTCCCGCCGTGCGCAACGCGTGCAACGGCGCCATGACCACGGCCGGCACCATCCTGATCGAACCCATGCAAAAGGCGGTCGTGACCGTCCCCGATGATGTCATGGGCAATGCAACCCGCGAGTTCCAGCAACGCCGCGGCACCATCGAGGACATGAGCCAAGAGGGTGACAGCACCACCATCGAGGCCAAGGTCCCCGTGGCCGAAATGTTCGGTTTCGCTGGCGCCATCCGCAGCGCCACCGGTGGCCGCGCCATCTGGAGCACGGAGAACCTCGGCTTCGAGATGCTGGACTTTGCTCTGCAGGACCAAGTCACGAAGCAGATTCGGGAGCGCAAGGGCCTCAAGCCCGACCCGTACCCGGCCGAATACTACGCCGAATAGGACTCCCGTCCTTGGGGAGCAGGCGCGAGTTCTCGCGATTGCTTAGCGTACGATTCGGACAATCTCGCGGGCCACGAAAGCGGCAAACGCGGCGAGGAACAACACGACGACGGTGCGAACGAGCCAAACTGGCTCTTCGGCTTGGCTCACGCGCCTCCAGCCATGGCGGGGGGCATCAACGTTGCGAATCGGCCGCAGTTATCCGTCGGTCCGGTGCTACGGCCACGTGGAACCATCCAACACGGTGCTGGTCCTTGCTGGCGCCATGATGATTGGCGCGGCCATCGATGATTTGCGGCGGCGACGCGTCGACAACCGGTGGTGGCTGCCCTTCTTGGGCGCCGCCGTCGTCTTGGACGCGCAACTGCTCATCACGCACGGGTTGACGAGTCCAACGGCCATGCGCGTGGGATTGGCCGTCGCGTCATGCGGATTGTTCTACCTCATGTGGCGCTTCCGCTTGTTCGGCGGAGCCGATGCGAAGGGCCTCATGGTCCTGTCGCTGCTGGTGCCCGTGCCCTTGGCGGAGCCTTCAACGCTGCCCGCCATTGATGCGCTGACGAACGGCTTGCTCATGGCGCTCCTGATTCCTGTTGTGCTGGGCCTCTACAATGCCGTGCGCGGACACTTTGCATTCCCCGCCATGGTGCTGGGATTCCGCGTTTCCATGGCCACTGCGCGCAAATGGAAGGTATGGCCGCTGCAGCGGGTCGAAGATGGGCAGGTCAAATGGCAACTCAAACGGCTTTTGCCGGCCCCGGGTGATTCTCCTTGGGATGCCTTGGAACATGCTGGCATGGAGCGGCCTTGGGCGACTCCCATGGTGCCCTTCATGGTCCCCTTGGCGGCCGGCGCCCTGGTGGCGTTTGCATGGGGGAATCTGATGGTTCGCCTCTTCGTGACAATGGGCCTTGGGGCCCCTTGAGCGTCGTGCTGTTGTTTCCTAAGAAGTAATAATCCAAGACCGATGGGGACATTGTTGGCGGAACAGCGTAGCACAGGCCTTACCGGGTTGGACTCCCAGCTCGGCGGAGGCATTCCCAGTGGATCCTGCATTGTGCTGATTAGCCAGCCCATGAATGCGCAGGAGCTCTTGGCGTACCAGTTTGCGGCAGGAGGTGACGGCGAGAGCGTTGTCTTTGCCAGCACGCACCAAAGCGCGGAGGAAGTGGAGCTTGCCATGCAGGCCATTGGCCTCGAACTGGATGGCATTTCCATTGCATCCATCACGGGCGCGGCGATTCCATCCGGTGCCAAAGCCCAACGCTACGTCCTGGACAACATCAGCGAGTACAACGACGCCAACGGCTGGGAGGCCACCATGAAGGTGCTGTCGGTTCTACGCAAGGGCATGCGCGCCAATGGCGGCATCGCGCTGGTCATTGCCACCGAGGGCCTCCATACGGAGGCGGAATTGACGCGGCTGCGCATGTGGGGCGACGGTGCCATGGAAATGGGCTTCGACCGCCAAGGCTTCGGCTTGTACCCGTACCTGAAAGTCACGAAGATGCGCGGTGTCCCCGACAGCGCCCGCTTCCTGCTCTTCAAAGAGACGCCCCGCGGTTTGTTCATGGAGAGCACGCGGAGGGTCTTCTGATGAATTGGCGCGACGACGAAGGGGTCACGCCCGTCATCGGCACCATCATGATCATGGGAATCATGGTCATCGGCATTGGCGGCATTTTGCTGTGGGGCGGGCCCGCCATTCAGGCCATCCAAGACCAAGGATCCCTGGCGGCCATGGAGGGCGAATTGTCCACCGTCCGCGAGAGCACGTTGGTTTTGCGCGAGATTGACTCGTCCCGCGTTCCCATCATTCAAATCAAGGACGGGGAATTGGGCATTGAGCAAGGCACCCGGTTTGCCATTCATGTGGCCACCAAAGATGCGTTTACGGCAAATTGCGACCCCCACTTGACTTCCGGCTGGACGCAAGGCGAGGCCCAACCCCTGGTGTTCGACGCAACCGGATGCTGGGACACCGGCGGCACATACGAATTGGTGGTGGAGGAATTGGTGGGTGGCCTGCCGTCTACGAAGACACCGGCATTGGTCAATCCCGTCGGCGAGACCTTCGAAATCACCGATGGCTCATTGGATTTCACCGCCAGCAGTTGGCGCTTCACATTGCAAGACTTGGCGGACCCACCGGTGGTCTGGGCCCAAGTCTACGTTCTGGAGACCTTGCGTTTCCACTGGGAACTGAACACGGATGCCAGCAACTACGAGTTGTTCCTGGAGGGCGGCGCGTTGTACCGTGCCGAAGGCGAGCAACTGTTTCAGATGACGCCGGCGCCCATCCAAGAGGACATCTTTGGCACCGGAGAGTACCTGTTCCGCGTGCCCACCTACACCGGGTCCTTGATTGCCTACGGAGCCCCCAATACGCTGCACGCGCAAGTGCAGTTGCTCAACAACCACGCGCTGGGCAACTTGGACGCCACGTCCCTGCGGTACGACTTCGATGGCTCTTTGGCGGAGGCGTGGTGCAACAGCCTCTTGCTGCGCAACCAAACGACGCAGGCCGGCGTCTACGACCAGGCGCCGGGTTGGACCTGTGCCTCCGGAAACGCCAATGGAATTCGTTCCGTTACATTCACACCCACCCTCGACCCTCCCGCAACCTCGTTCCCCTTCGAACTCATTCAATCTCGAGTCTATGCGAACCTCTTCTTGTGAGCCGGCCCGTTCAATCAAGCGCGATGACCGCGCCGTCAGCGAAGTCGTTGGACAAATGCTGATTTTTCTCATTCTTTCGGTTTCCCTGGTCACCGCCATGATTGGCTTTGACGTGGCCAAGGACAACGCCACGGGCCGCGGCGTGGAGGTCCGCGCGGAAGCGATGGCGCGTTCCATTGGCGACCGCATCGTCGGTGCAGCCACGTTCGCAGACGAATGGAGCCCCGACGAAGGCGCCGCGTTCTCCATGAATTGGACCTGGAAGTTGGAAGACAACATCGAGGGCTATGGCTACCGCATCCACTTGAAAACGGACGCCGTCAACATCACGGTGCGGGCGCTGGATACAGAGGTCACCGCGTCCCTGTATGGCATCGATGAAACCCCCGGAGTCCACATCTGCGAAATCGATGGCATATCCGGCGGGGCCGTGCAGATTCGCGTCTTCACCGTGAACGCAACCAACCTCCCCGAAATCTCTGGAACAAATTGCTCCGACGCGCAAGTCAACGATCGCGTCGTCATCCTCCGCGAGGCTCCCTAATGGCCGATGCAAAGAAACCCGCCGCCAAGAAACCTGCCGCCAAGAAGCCGGCGCCCAAGCGCACGTCGAAGCAGCCGCCGGCCCGGCGGCCTGCGCCCAAGCCTGGCGCCAAGCCCGCCGCGAAGCCCAGTAGGAAACCGGGAGAAAAGCCGCCGGCCAAGCCAGCAGCCAAACCGGCCCAGCGTCCCGCCGGGTCACAGGCCCAGGGTATGCCTGCCGCGAAGCGCCCTGCACAACCCTCCGCCAAACCCGGGGCACAAGCCGCCCCCAAGCCTCCGGCACAAGGCATCCCAGCCACCAAGCGCCCCGCCGCGCCGAAGGAAGAGCCTCCCGCCGAGGAGAAATCACCGCCACCGGTGCGCACCGATTCCACTCGTGAAGTCGAACCCGGAAAGGCGCCTGCATCATCGGCGAAGCAAGTGGGCAAGGACGAAGCCGCCCGCATCGTGGAGCAGCAAATCCGTTCGAAGGTTGCTGACCCGAAGAAGGTCAAGCTGCCGCAGTTTCCGCCGCCCGCCTCCGAACGGCCCAAAGCCCTGACCGTCGAGGAAGACCGCCGCAACGCCATTGACAAGGCCGAAGCGGAGCGCCGTGAAGCGCTTCTGGCAGGGCTCGATGAGAAGGAACGGGCACGGCTGGAACAAGAGTGGGAAACCCTCGATGGGATGGGGTACCGCGCCGACCCGGACGACGAAGAACTCGAGATTTTCACCATTCGGGAGAATTTCTCGTACGTCCAAATTGTGCGCAACAACCGCACCCACAACATGCTCTACCACGTCATTGAGCCCAAATTGAGCCACGACGAACGGCTCATCCTGGGATTCATCGAAGAAACCATGGTGGACGTGCTGGCCCTCAGCCCCGAGGATTTGGATCGTGAAGGGCTGGAAGATTACATTCGCGGAAAATTCGACGAGGTCATCTTCGACTACGCCATCCAATTGGGCGACGAAGAGAGCCCCGAGGAGGAGGCACGCGAACGCCTGCTCTACTATGTCCTGCGCGACTTCATCGGTGAAGGTCCCATTGACGTGCTGATGAATGACCCCATGATTGAGGACATCAGTTGCGATGGCCCCCATGAACCGGTGTTCGTTTACCACCGGAAGTACGAGGCGTTGACCAG
Source organism: Thermoplasmatota archaeon (assembly GCA_041623515.1). Lineage (GTDB taxonomy): Archaea > Thermoplasmatota > E2 > JACPAO01 > JAHFTW01 > JBFJWV01. Next base: position 6,114 of record JBFJWV010000076.1, read on the forward strand.
CACGGTCCGATTCCGGGACCACGACCAATTGGACTCCTTTGTCATTCGCATGGCGCAGCGCGCCGGCAAGCACGTGAGCATCGCGGAACCCATTCTGGATGCAACCATGCGTGACGGCAGCCGTCTGCAAGCGACGCTGGCCAAGGAGGTGAGTGCCTTCGGGTCCACCTTCACCCTGCGTAAATTCAAGGAAACTCCGTTCTCGCCCATTGATTTGGTGCGGTTCGGCACCATGAGCAGTGCCATGCTGGCTTACTTGTGGATGGTCATCGAGCAACACAT
>JBFJWV010000077.1:0-6370 GCA_041623515.1 Thermoplasmatota archaeon
AAGGAGGTGGGCCGCAACAGATTCGAACTGTCGACCTCCCGGTTATCAGCCGGGTGCTCCACCAGACTAAGCTAGCGGCCCGTGTGGGCCCCTGTTGGCGCAAGCCGCGCGACTTGGGTGGTGTAGATAAGCGGTTCGACGCCGCTTCACCCAATGGCGTAGTCCAAGCTGCAGTCTTGACCACGGAATGAGCAACGCATCATGAGGGAGTAGATGCCAGCGTCCAGTGACGCGGATTCTTCGATTTCGGTTTGGCGGCTGGCACACGCCCATTCCTCTGTGGCGCGCCGGTTGCCCCAGTCTTCTTCGTCGCCCTCTTTGACAATGCAAGCGTCGGCCACGACCTGGCTGCGGGATTCCACGCGGTAATGCACCGTCGTCGCCTCGTGGAGTTCGAACGATTGCCAGCCGTAGTACCGTGCGTCCAGTTCCATGTTCTCGTAGACGAAGGGGCACCAGCTTTGGTATTCCAAAGCCAGCTGCGGCGACATCAGGGCCCCTTCTTCGTCCACGTGATCGAGGCCAATTTGATGGCCAAGCTCGTGTTTGATGATGAGTTCCACTCCTGCTGCTGAGTAGTATTGCCAATACCCCGCGCACCCGGCGTCGCCAAGGCCCACCTGAATGAGGCCACCAAACAGCCCGTGGGGGATGTGCTGCCCCGCAGTCTCGCCACCGAAGTCGCGAATCCACGAGATGACGACATCCGCGTCATCGGCTGAATCCACCATGTGGAAGTTCACGAATTCCTCATTCCAATATTCGACGGCGCTCTGGGCCGCATCCATGATACCTTTGGCGTGCTCTTGGTCGAGGTAGGATGGGGCGGGTTCAATGTAGACAGCATCCGATCCTGCCAGGCATCCCGACAGGGCCGCCGCCAGGGCCAAGCAGAAGGCAAGCGCGACTCGCATCGGGGCCAAACCGCGACTTGGGTGATTAATAATTCTAAACGAACGGACAATTCTTGTCGTGCCGGCCGCGCAGGTGCAGCAACAGCAAGCCGAGGGTGTGGATGGCCCAGACGGCGAAGAGGCTGCCCCAGAACAACAGGCTGCCAAATTCGGTCTGCAGTCCCTTGCTGGCGAGGTAAATCAGCAGTCCGATGGTCACCAAGCCGGCCACGCGCCCCCAGAACCCTCTGGCGGTGGGCGCGATGTCTTCTTTGCGCACGCCGATGACGAAAACGGCCGTGCCGATGATGTGCACGATGCCGAGGAACCAGAGGTACACCTTCGCGCCGAGGACGCTTTGGTACAGGAGGATGGGGATCAGCGCCACGAAGGTCAGCAAGAGCAACCCCGTTTTCCACCAAAACTTGGCGCGGCTGTGAAATTCGAGCCGGGGCGGGGTGCTCTCGGTGGAATCGTCCACGTCGGCGCTGAAGGGAACGGGTATTTCGCCGTTGTGCGGGTTGGGGTTGACAGGTCCGGCGCCGCGTGATTTGCCCACCGCCGGCCTTGAACGCCCCTCTTATACAGGTCAAGCGCCATTCAGGTGGTGCATCAGAAGGCGATTGCAGGGGCAGCTTACGCTATGCTTTTGTAGAAGTGCTGACTGATACGTGGTACACATGCCGAAGACCGAAGCCACTCTCCGCGTCGTGGAAGCCCTGCAGCAGGACGTCTCCTACGGCCGTGCACGTCTCGATGGCCAAACCCGGGTGGAACTCAACCTGAGCCCAGGCGACATCATCGAAATCAAAGGGAGCAAGACGACGGCCGCCGTCGTGTGGCGCAGCCACCCCGGCGACGAAGGCAAAGGCATCATCCACGTCGACAACCTGACTCGGAAGAACGCCGGCGTCAGCATTGGCGACAAGGTCACCATCCAGAAGGCGGAGGTCAAGCCGGCCAAGACGGTCACGCTCGCCCCTGCCATCAGCCAGGACCAGCAAATCCAGTTCGGCGACGGCATCGACGCCCTGGCCAAACGCGGCCTCCTGAAGCGCCCCGTTGTCCAAGGCGACATCGTGGTGGTCCCCAACATCGCCCTCTTCGGCAACGCCCTGCCGTTTAGCATCATCCAGACGGCGCCGAAAGGCATCGTCCTCATCAACGAGGAGACCCAAATCAAGGTCAGCGAGGAAGCCGCCGCGCAAGCGCAAGCCGCGCCAAGCATTTCCTACGAAGACATCGGCGGTCTGCGTGAAGAGCTCCAGAACGTTCGGGAAATGATTGAACTTCCGCTCAAGCACCCCGAACTCTTCGAGCGCCTCGGCATCGATCCGCCCAAGGGCGTCCTGTTGCACGGTCCCCCGGGCACCGGCAAAACGATGATCGCCAAGGCAGTCGCCAACGAAGCCGGCGCCCAGTTCTACACCATCAACGGCCCCGAAATCATGAGCAAGTTCTACGGACAGTCCGAAGAGAACCTGCGCAAGACGTTCGAAGAGGCCGAGAAGAACGCACCCAGCATCGTCTTCATTGACGAAATGGATGCCATTGCGCCCAAGCGGGACGAAGTTCAGGGCGAAGTGGAGCGCCGCGTCGTCTCGCAGATGCTCACCCTCATGGACGGCCTGAAGGGCCGCGGCAAAATCATCGTCATCGGCGCCACCAACCGGCCCGATTCCGTCGATGAAGCGCTGCGCCGCCCCGGTCGGTTCGACCGCGAAGTGGAAATCGGCGTCCCCGACAAGGAAGGCCGCCACGAAATTCTGATGATTCAGACGCGCAACATGCCCAAGGCCGACGATGTCATTCTCGAAGACCTCGCCGCCATGACCCACGGTTTCGTGGGTGCCGACTTGATGGCATTGTCTCGTGAAGCAGCCATGAAAGCGCTGCGCCGTTACCTTCCAGAGATTGACTTGGACGAGCCCGTTCCAACGGAGATTCTCGAGAAGATGTGCGTGGAGATGAACGACTTCAAGGAAGCCCTGAAGATCGTGGATCCCAGCGCGCTGCGCGAATTCCTCGTCGAAGTTCCCAACACCACTTGGAACGACATTGGCGGTATGGAAGAGGTCAAGCAGCAACTGAAGGAAGCCGTTGAATGGCCCCTCGATGACCCCGAGTCCTTTGTGCGCATGGGAATCAGCCCGCCCAGTGGCATTCTGCTGTACGGGCCTCCTGGCACGGGCAAGACGCTTCTTGCCAAAGCCGTCGCCAACGAATCCGGTGCCAACTTCATCAGCGTCAAGGGCCCCGAGGTCCTGAGCAAGTGGGTTGGCGAATCGGAGAAGGCGGTTCGCGAGATTTTCAAGAAGGCCAAGCAAAGCAGCCCCAGCATTGTTTTCCTCGACGAATTGGACGCCATTGCTCCCCGCCGCGGTGCCTACGAAGGCAGCCACGTGACCGAGACGCTGGTCAACCAATTGCTGACTGCCATTGATGGCATGGAAGCGATGGAGAACGTCGTCGTCATTGGCGCCACCAACCGGCCCGACATCATCGACAACGGCCTCATGCGGGCAGGTCGTTTCGACCGCCTCATCAAGGTCAGTGCTCCGGACGAAGAGGCGCGCCGTGCCATTCTGGCGGTTCACACCAAGGAAATGCCCTTGGCCGAGGACGTGGACCTGGATGAGCTGGCGAAGCTGACCAAGGGCTACGTGGGTGCGGACATCGAGTCCCTCTGCCGTGAATCCGCCATGATTGCGCTGCGTGAAGACCGGAAGGCCAAGAAAGTGGGCAAGAACCACTTCGACGAAGCCTTGCGTACGGTCCGCAGCAGTGTCACGGATGAGGTCATCAAGTACTACGACCGCCTGGCCGAACAACTCGGCCAAACGGCGGTTCGCAAGGCCCCTGGCGGCGCTGGCAACATGGAATTTTTGTGAGTTTGCTCAAGGGCGCGTAGCGGCCGAGAGAAAACTCGCAGCGAGGCCGGTGCGTTAGCGCCGGCCGGTTCCTGGGCTCGACGCGCTTGCCAAGGAGAGTCTGCTCAGAGCAAGCAGGTGCGCAAGAGCCTGCGAGATGCGTGGTGTGGGCAAGGCCGGCATTGGATGGGCCTCCACGTGCCTCCGCGCTTCATCTGAAGCCTTATCTGGTGATTCGCCGGTGTTTCCTTTGGGATTGCACATGAAGGTACCAGAATCTGAGCTGCGGGGCAAGACCGTCATGAGTGCGGAAGGCGTCTACTTGGGCGTGCTGCGCAACATCAGCGCCAACGTGCAAACCGGTGACTTGTCCACCATTCACGTCGAGCCTTCGGAAGACGTGGACCGCAACCGCCACCAATTGGATGACCAGGGGCGCATCACGTTCCCCTTTGAGTCCATCAAGGCCGTGCGCGACGTCATCGTGGTCGCTGCCTAAGCAGAGTCGCCTGCGTCAATCCACCGGCCGGGCCTGGGCCAAAGGTCCAATGCCAATTGCAGGTGCGAGTTACATGATCAGGATGGGTCCGGTGAGGGTTCCCAGCAAGTAGAAGTCGTACCGCACCTCAATGGAGTCCAATCCAACGGGCGTGAGCACCAGTTGCAAGTGCGCGGCGGCGGTGAGACTCAGGCCCTTGCTGGGCTGGTACATGATTTGCCCGCGCTCCATCTGGCTGAGCGTGGAGGCAGGGCCGGTCGTTTGGGTGACCAATCCATTTTGGATGGCCACCATGGGCGTGGGCGTGGATTGATCAAATTTGAAGGCCATTTCCAGGCTGTCTGCTGGTGCGAAGCCCGACGCGGCAATCAGCTCGATGCGTGCGTTGAGCATGCCTTCGGGGATGGTGGTCTCAAGGGCCACCATTTGTTTGCCGTTCGCGCGGACATTGATTTCCGACTCGGCAAAGGTTCCGGAAGCGCTGATGGCGGAGGAGCTGTCGGGGTGAGCCAGGAACCGCACCAAGGCGTCCTTGGCACGGGTTTCCGTGGCCACGTCCAGTTGCAGGAAGACGCCGGCGGAGGCCGTCGGGGCCAGCAGCAGGGTCAGGATCAGGAGGGGGCGGATGAAGTGGGAAAGGACTTGGTTCACACCTATGCCTCGATGTGGTGTTCCATCACGAAGGTGCCGAGGGTTCCGGCGGCAACGCCTTCCTTGACTCCGTAGGTGATGCGGACATCCAGGCTGGAGCCGGCGGCGACCGCGAATTGCGCACTCGACTCGTCGGCCAACGCGTCCCATTGGGCCACTTGCGTGAGTCCGTTCATGACGGTCACGTTGAATTCCGAGATGTCGGCGCTGAGTGCCGCACTGCGGACCAGTTGCACGTTGTAGGACTTGGACGCGTGCTCATTGTTCAGACTCATGAGTCCGCTGAAGTCAATGGCGGCGGCGCCACTGACGGCGCTCACGGTGAGGGCCGCGCTGGCTCCGCTGCTTGCAACCGACAGCGCACCGAAGCCACTGTCTTCGATGGCGGCGGCGTCCAGGCCACGCGCAAACACAATGTCTGCGGCTTGGGCGTTTGTGGTCACTTCCATGTCTTGCCGGAGCAAAACGCCGCCGGATACGGCGCCGGCGGTCATGAGAAGGGCTGCTGCGGCAAACATGGCTCCTTTGCGTGAAAGGAGCCAGAAGCCCTTGCGGCGGTTGCCTTCGTTTTCGGGGTCGTTGTTCAGGCTCGTATTGTCTCGCGCCATGGTCCCCAATGCGTCGTCTTGCAGTATTTGACCGGTCACCATAACCATCTTATATGCCGGCCAAAGGGCACGGCGCCCCACGTGGCCGTCTGCCGATTTCCACGCGAAATCGACCATGTCCATCTCAAACCTGAACATATCAGTGCTTTTCGAACATTTGCCCCTTCTCAGGTCACAACCTTCATCCCTGCGAACCGAAATCCCGCCGCTTACTGGACCCCGGCATTTCGACTGGGGGGCTGGAGACATTCAACATGGTTCTGTTTGTGGACAAGGCGGCAGTGCTTGGAGCCGGCGTCATGGGCGCTCGGATTGCCGAAGTGCTGGCGATGAACAACATCAAGGTCATCCTGCGCGACATCAATGACGATTTCATCGCTCGCGGCATGAAAATCATCGAAGACGACCTGGATGAACTGGTCCAGTTTCACGCGGGCAAAGCCGACAAAGCCATCGAGGACTTTGAACGCAAAACCAGTGTGCAATTGACCGACGACCAAAAGGCAACGGTGGCCGAGAACCTCAAACCCACCTACGACGACGATCGCAAGGCGAAGATTCTCGCAAACATCACCACAACCACCGAATACGATGGATTTGACGACGTGGAATTGGTCATTGAAGCGGTGCCGGAAGACATCGGCTTGAAGGCCAAAGTCCTCGGCGAGTTGTTCGAGCAAATTCCCGACCACACGGTGGTGGCCACCAACACCAGCACCATCAGCATCAGCGAGCTGGCCGCCAAGTTGCCGGAAGAGCGCCGGGGACGCTTCCTCGGGGTCCACTTCTTCAACCCGCCTACCACGTTGCCGCTGATTGAAATCATCCCCGGCATCGAAACGCGCTATG
>JBFJWV010000078.1:0-6332 GCA_041623515.1 Thermoplasmatota archaeon
GCAATTCAGCCACGCTGCGAACTTCCGTGACCCCATCCGACGCGCCCTCCCGCCGCGGATCTTGCTGCGACGGTTTCCTGGTGGATTCGAAGGCCGCAATGCCGCTGGGCGAATGGTACTGCAACTCGCGCAGCGCCACCTGACCGACGGGGCATTCCCAGACCGACATGAGCATACGGTTTCCCGGAACTCCAGACTGGGTCTTATCCACAACATACCCGTGGTAGCGCACATGCCGTTTGGTGAACTCGACCACGGCGTAGCCGTGCCGCGTGCTGTTGAAGTGCACCAAGTGTGGATTGGCACCGAGGACGAAGTTCTCGAACAGTTCATCATCGCCCGGCATCAACGGCTTGCCCGATTGCGATTGGATGATTTCCCCAAGCCCGCCACTGGTGACTGCGGGCGTCATGAATTCGACGGCCACCCGATTCCCGTCGGGTTCCGCCCCTTGTGAATTGTAATCGCGCTTCACGTAGCCGACCAGATAGCTGTGCAAATCTCCTGTCAAGACCACAGCGTTTTCCGTCGATCCGAGCACCTCCGTCAACCACTGGCGGTCCGCTTCGTAGCCATCCCAGGCATCCAAATTGATGAACACGGACGTGCCCGGCAGCGTGGCCGCCAATGGACTGGTTTGCACCTGTTGACCGAGCACCTTCCAGCGGGCCGTGGCCCCGCCGAGGCTCGCCGCCAGCCACTCTTTCTGCTTCTCACCAAGCATCGTGGCACCGGGCTGAATGCGTGACTCACTGGTCGCGCCGACCGATTCGGGACCCAGCGACAAGGCCTCCCCCGGAGGCGGCGATCGGTACCATCGTTCGTCCAGCATCCAAAGATGAACGAGCTTCCCGAATTGGAAGTCCCGGTACAGGGTGATGACCTCCAAAGGGTCCTCTGCATCGCGGTTGATTGCGATGCGTAGAGGGAGCCAGTCGAAGTACGCCTGGGCCCCATCCCGGAAGAATTCCTGCATGGCGTCGGGGCGCTCGTTCAGGTGAAAGCTGGAATCCCCCACGTGGTGGCCCGCTTCGTAGTCGAAGCTTCGGTCGTTGGTCACTTCGTGGTCGTCCCATGTGGCGATGATGGTGTGGCGCTCCATCATGGCCTGCAAGTGCGGGTCGCTCCGATTGCGCGCCCAAACGTAGTCCAAATCCTCCCGCGATTCCATCCGAGGCGCCCCGCTCGGCAATTGCAGCCCCCGATCCTCGTACGCCTTCCCGTCGTCACTTGAGGCGCCGTTGTATTCGTAAATGAAGTCCCCCAAATGCAGGACATAATCCACGTCGTCCCTGGCCACGTGGCCCAAGGCACTGAAGTAGCCATTGCGGAAGTTCTGGCAGGTCAGCACCGCCAGACGCAGGCGCTCGATGTCGGCTGTCTTCTCTGGCAAAGTGCGCATCCGGCCTGTCCGGGAAGCCTGCCCTTCGTGAATGAACCGGTAGTGGTAGTGACGGTTGGGCAATAGCTCGCCATCGGTGTCAATGCGCAGAGTATGCGCGTTCTCGGCTCGAAGGTGAGCAGCCGGGTAAGTGGCCCGCCGGACAACATCAGTGAATTCTGCATCTGTGGCAATTTCGACCGCAACCTTGCCGTCAGGGTTGATGTGCTCGGGCGCCAGCCGCGTCCACAAAATGGCACCGGACGGCGTCGGATCGCCACTCGCTACCGATTGGGGAAAGAACACGTCCGGGCGCTGCGTCCCATGGATCGCGTGCGCCGTATCCAGCGCGCCAGACCCTTTTCCAAGTCCCGCCCAGGGAACTGCCTGGCTGATGGCCCCCACAACGGCAGCAGCTCCTGCCGCCCGCAAGAATTGTCGCCGCGTCATCGGCTGCGTCGAACCAACCACGAGGCCCGATTCGGGACTCCCCATGAGAACCTATGCGCTGGCCGCAGCCCCTTCAGTCGTGCTGGGCAGAATCTGGCGACCACAGCGTCTCGGGCTCGCCGCCTTCATGGGAAACCCAGCGCGCCCAGACAAACACCGCATCAGAGAGCCGGTTCAGGTACCGCGCTTCCAACCCCAAATCGCCCATGGCCACCACATGGCGTTCGGCGCGGCGGCAGACGGTCCGGGCAAGGTGCAACCGCGCGTTGGCTTCGCTCGGTCCCGGCAACACAAACGAGGTGAGGGCCGGGAGATCTTGGTTCACGGCATCCATCAACCCTTCGAGCCATGCAATGTCGTCGTCGGTCACGCGAGGCTGCCGCGCGCCGACATCCGCCGGCAGTGTGGCGAGAATGGACCCCACGTTGAACAACTGGTGCTGGACCCGCTTCAGCGTCTTGTCCAGAGCGGGAACAACCGCCCGGCACATGCCAACGACGGCCAGCAACTCGTCAACGGTCCCGTAGGCATGGATGCGCTCGTCCGCCTTGGATACTCGCTGGCCACCAACGAGCCCGGTGGTGCCATCGTCGCCCGTGCGTGTGTACACCTTGTGGATGCCGATGTCCGGGTCCTCGAAGCGATCCGCCACGAGCGGGCCACCGCGGCACGGGATAAGGCGTGTGCGATGGAAAGCCCTAATTGGACGCATGAATACTTGTTCATGTGGATGCGGCAGCCATGTTGCATTTGGTGACGGAGCCCTCCAAGAACCAGTTGCTGCGGCTGATCCGTGATGCCGAGACCACGGTGACGGAAATGGTGGAGACCACCGGCTTGGAGCAGAGCAACGTGAGCCACCAGTTGCGCACCCTTCGCGAGGCCGGGTTGGTGAAGTCGCGCCGACAGGGCCGGTCCCAGCGCTACCGATTGGCGGACCCGGAACTGCGCCACCTGTTGGGCGATATCGAGAGGCTTGCCGAGCGCATGGAGCGCGTGGCGTTCCTGGCCGGGTTCGAAATCCGCAGCAACCCAAAATTCCAGGGCTACGGCTAATCTCTATAGTCCCAATAGTGTGGGACCATCTAGAGGTCGAACACCATGGGCAACGTGGAACTCCGAAAAATCCAGGTTACGGGCGGCTCGACGCACGTGGTCAGCCTCCCGAAGAAATGGGTCGACCGATGTGGCCTCGGCCGCAGCGACACCGTCGCCATCCATGAGGAACCGGACGACAGCCTCCTCATCGTCCCCCATGGGGACCCCAAGAGCCGGGCCCGCCGCGTCGTGCTGGACATTCCCGATCCAGTCACTGATGAAATCATTGTGCGGAAATTGGTGGGCGCCTACCTCGCCGGCGCCGATGAAATTCGCCTGCGCAGCAAGGGGCGCATGGACCCCAAAGTGCGCCAAACCGTGCGCGCCACGATTCGCGACCTAGTCGGCGTGGAGATTCTCGACGAAGGCAGCGACGACGTCACCTTGCAGGACTTGGTGGGCGTCTCGGACATGGACCTGCGCAAGACCGTCACGCGCATGCACCGCATTGCCGGCATCATGTTCGCCGACGCCATGGCTGCCTTTGCCGAATTGGACCACACCCTTGCGGAGGATGTGAGCGGCCGGGACGACGAATTGGACCGTCTGGAATGGCATGTGAGCAAGCAAATGCACGCCTTGTTGGAACAGCCCCGTCTCGCGGCACGCTTGCAAGTCCGTCCCGCCGAGGCGTTGAACTACTACTTGGTCGCGCGAGCGCTCGAGCGCATGGGCGACCACGCCAGCAAGATTTGCAAACAAATCCCGGAGCTGAGCGAAGTGCCCGACGGCGTCGCTCGAAGCATCATTGAGCAAGCGGGCAAAGTGCGCGAATTCTGGGAACGCGGCTTCTCCAGCCTCAAGAAGCGCGACTTTGATGGTGCCAGCGCCGCGGTCGACGAAGGCAAGGAACTGAACGCCTGGAAGCGTGAATTTACCGGCATGCTCAGCAACCTCGGACCCCACATGGTCGCCCACTTGACCATCATCGCCGACTCCGTGGACCGCATGCGCGGTTACGCCATCGACATCGCCGAGACAGCGATGAATCACACGTTCTTGGCTGAGTGAGCGCAGCGAACGACGACAAGGACGTGCGAGCCGCCCGGCATGGGCGGCGAGACAACTTCCTGGCCCAGTAACCGACTCACCTCGAAGCATCCATGCGGGCGCCCCCGGGCTCAGCACCCCCGCCATCGCCTTGCCCGTAAGCCGCAACCTCCTGTCGGAGGCTTCATCAATCGGCGCCCTCTGGCGTGGATTGGATGCACTCGCTCGTGGAGGCCTTGTGGCCCTAAGCTTTGCCAGCTTCGGCAAGACCCTCAGTGGAATCTTCGGGCGCAAGCAAGTGCGCATCGGCTTCTACGGGCCCCCCAACGCCGGAAAAACCACCCTTGCCAACCGCATCGCCCGTGACTTCACCGGCGAAACCGTCGGCAGCGCAAGCGCCGTGCCCCACGAAACCCGCCGCGTTCGCAAGAAGGAGAATGTGGAGGTGACGTCCGGGAAGAGCAAACTCCGCATGGACATCGTGGACACGCCCGGAGTGGCCACCCAAATCGACTTCCACGAGTTCGTTGAAGATCACGGCATGGACGAGGCGGAAGCCCGCCGCCGCAGCAAAGAGGCCACGGAGGGCGTCATCGAAGCCATTCGCTGGCTGGACGACGTGGACGGAGTGCTGCTCGTCATGGACTCGGCCGAGGACCCGTTCAATCAAGTCAACATCACCATCCTTGGCAACCTCGAGGCCCGCAAACTCCCGGTGGTCATCGTCGCCAACAAGATTGACCTCCCCGAAGCGTCCCCTGCGACGTTGAAGACCGCCTTCCCCCAACACCCCGTCGTCCCCGTATCGGCCGGCGAGGGCACGAACATGGACACCCTGTACGAGGTCATGTCCAAACACTTCAGGTGAACCGATGGCATCGAAAACCGCAACCAAAAAGGCCCCGGCGAAGCGCAGTCCGTCGGGCAGCAGCATTCACCTGATTTCGCAGGAAAAAATGGAGGCGATGACGCACCAAGAGCGCATCCGTTTCATCCTGGACGAAGTGGAAGCCGGCAAGATTCTCATTTTGGAGCGCGGGCTGAACCCTCAAGAAGAAGCCCAGCTCATCGAACAAACCATGCGGGAAATTGACCAAGACCGATTCATCGGCATTGAGATGCAGTCCTACGGGATGGATCACGGCAAGAATTTCCTGCAGCGCATGGCCATGGGCGGCGCCCGCCCCCGGATGGCCGTCATCGGTCCGGCCAATCTACTGCAACTGGTCAGCAAGGACAGTGAGCGCATCGCCACCAAGGTTGTCGGGAAGGGCAAGTAATGCCCCACCAATGCCTTGGGTGCGGCCACGCCTTCGAGGAAGGCAGCAGCGCACTCTTGGCAGGATGCCCCCAGTGCAAAGGCACGAAATTCTTCTACAGCGCCCAAGAGGTCAGCGAAGAAGAACGGCGGCAATTGCAGCAGAAAGCCCAGAACGACCTGCGCCAGGTCGTGGCCGAAGTCCTGCAAGAAGCGGCGCCCGAGACGGCCAAAGAATTGCAAGACCAAGCGGACGAGCACGGCTGGGCCGAATTGTCACCCAAGGACCTTCGCAAGATTGTCAAGAAGGTCCAGTCCGAAACCAATCGTCGCCCGCGCGCCAAACCACGTGCCGACGATGTCAACTCCCCGGAGCGGCTGCGGCAAGTCAAGGAAGCGCGAGAGCGCATCTTGGCCGAATTGGGAGCCAGCGCGCCCGCAGCGGACGACGAAACCGTCCCCGACACCGTGACCATTAACGACGACGGGAGCTACGCCCTGGACGTCAAGGGCCTGCTCGAGAAGGACCCCATCGTTGTTCACAAGGATGGGGCCTACCTAATTCACCTGCCGAGCCTGTTTGAAGGTCAGCGCTGAACCGCACCGACGTCCACTGGATTATGCGGGCACGGCCGCCATCGTCAATGCCAGCGTCAGCCATCGCATGGACCCGCCGTGGGTTTTCTCTGAATTGGGCTTCGTGGCCCAAGGCTCGCACGTGCCAAGGGCCCCCCACCCAAGCACCGGATAATCCTAAGCCACGCCCCATGCTTGTGTTGCTGTGCGCACGTGGTGGGTGGCCCTCCTCATGATTTCCCTGGCCGGATGCCTGGCCGAAACGCCAGGAGCAGACTTGGTCATTGTCAATGCGGCCGCGTGGTCCCCTGATGAAGACCCGGGCTTCGCGAGCGACGTGGCCGTCCAGGATGGCCGCATCGTGTACGTCGGCGATGACGCCAGCGATTACGTGGACGACGGCACCCAAGTCATAGACCTGGCAGGGGGACTGCTTCTGCCCGGTTTCCGGGACAGCCACATGCACCCAGTGGAAGCGATTCCCCTCCAGCCACGCATGACATTCACGACTGCCGAGCAGCAGCTGCAGGCCGACATGCAGAATCACGCCAGCCAAGTGGCCTACCACGGAGCCCGCCA
>JBFJWV010000079.1:0-6255 GCA_041623515.1 Thermoplasmatota archaeon
AGCAGCCATGCGAGGCCAAAGAACCACCATCGATGCAGTTCCAAACCGGCGTCCACCATGGCAATGAACACGGGCAATTGCAGCAGCGTGAGGTGGTTCGGCCGCACGCCATGAGCGATGAGCCATTTGGCGGCCGTCACGAAGGGTCGGTCAAAGTTGCCTTCCTTGGAACGGTGAATCATGCCGGCTCCAAGGTGGGCCCACTTGGCGTGTCCTGGATGCGCCATCCGGCCGCGGCAATTTCGTCGCGCAGTCCATCGGCGCGCCCCCAGTCCTTGCTGGCGCGGGCGTCTTCTCGCTCCTGCAGTTTTGCCAGCAGTTCCGCAGGCGCTCCGGAGGAGGCGGCCACGGGCCGATCAAACAACGTCAGCATGGCGCCACACCATTCGAGGGCGTCCAATGCCTCTTGGGCAGCTGCGGCCCCGAGGGGCTTGTCGGCGGGGCCATCCAATGCACCGTTGGCGTTGCGCACAAAATCAAACAACGCGGCGACGCCACCGGGCGTGTGAATGTCGTCGTCCATGGCCGCGGCAAAGGCCGTTCGCAGTCCATTGGCCTGTTCGCCGAGCACCGGGTCCACGTCCGCGCAGCCGATGGCGCCCGAGCCGGCGACTTCGGCCAGTCGGCGGCGGGTGCGTTCCAAGCGTTCCACGGCGGACACAGCTTCGGCGAGTCCTTTGCGGCTGAAGTCAATCTTGCTGCGGTAATGGGTTTGGACGAAGTAAAACCGGAGCGCGGCCGGGTCGGTCCCGGCTGCTTCCAGTTCATCCAAGGCATCCTTGAGGGTGATGAAGTTGCCCAGCGATTTGCTCATCTTGGTGCCTTCCACGTTGAGGAAACCTGCGTGCATCCAGATGTTGACGAACGGCGCAGCTCCGGTTTTTGCCTGGCTCTGGGCAATTTCGTTTTCGTGGTGCGGGAAAATGAGATCCTGGCCGCCGCCGTGAATGTCCACTTGGTCCGCGCCGAGGCTGTCCGTGCACATGTGGCTGCATTCAATGTGCCATCCAGGGCGTCCTTTGCCCCAGGGGCTGTCCCATTGCGCGTCGGCCGGTTCATCGGGCTTTGCCGCCTTCCACAGCGCAAAGTCCGCGGGGTGGCGCTTGTCGCTCTCCACGTCTTTGCGGGTGCCGGCGGCCATCTCACGGTAGTCGCGGCGGCTCAGCGTCCCGTAGCCGTGCTCCGGAAATTCGCGTTGTGCATGGGCGTCGTAGCCGGGGACGTCGAAGTACACGTTGCCGGCCTCGGTGGCGTAGGCGAAGCCCTTGTCCACGATCGCAGCCACGAACGCGATGATGCCGGGCATGCTGGTCGTGGCGTGGGGTGCCTCATCGGGGGCGCGAACGCCAAGGCGCTCCGACTGGGCGCGGCACTCGGCGTCCCAGGTGGCCGCGTGTTCCAGGGGGCTGACACCCAGCTCCACGGCGCGGGCAATGATCTTGTCATCCACGTCCGTGACGTTTTGGACAAACTTGACGGCAGGAAATCGGTGCTCCAGCCAGCGGCGGATGACTTCGAAGCTGACCGCCGTGCGGGCGTGGCCGATGTGCATGTGGTCGTAGACCGTCAGGCCGCATACGTAGATCGAGACGCAGTCCGGATTGAAGGGAGTGAATTCTTCCTTCTGGCGGGTGCGGACGTTCCATAGACGTAGGGCCACGCAGCGCAGGACTCCAAAGAGTCACTTGAATGGCGCGGCCTGAATGAAGGAAAGGGGTTATGGCTCGAAGCAGCGATGATGCGCCGATGGGTGATGAAGGTGGCAATGGACTTGCCGTTCATCCGACGGTCTACGCATTCAAGCAGGATGCGGAAATCCTCAGTCGCCTCATCCATGACGGCCGCGCTTCGCTGAGCGTTTTGGCCAGCGACATGGGCGAGAACGCGTACCGGCAGAAGGCCTGGCGGCGGCTCAAGGAATTGGAAGCCAGCACGATTTGGGGCTACACGGCGGTCGTTGACCACCGGCAGCTGGGCTGGCACGACTACATGGTGGTTGCCAGGATTGGCAAACTCAATCGGGAACGAATTGACGCCCTGCGCGCGTGTCTTCGAAGTCTTGGAAACGACGAGAACGTGCGCTTGGTCTCACTGCAAATCACGGCGGAGGATGACATGCAATGGGTGGGCCGGTTTGCGGCGCGCAGCTCATTGGCCGCACGCCGCGGATTGCAGGCGTTGCAAGATGTGGCTCCGGAAGCGTTTGCGGAACCCCCGCGTCTGGTGGAAGTGGTGGGTACCGTTGTTAGCCAAGGCAAATTGAACCCGGATACCGAGTTCCTCGACCACTTGTACGCGGAATGGATGGAGTGATCAATTGGCCATGGCGGCGCGCTCGCTGAGCAAGCGCTGCAGCATGGCGATGAACGCAGGTGGATTGACGGGTTTTTCCAAGATGGCTTCCAGTTCCGCGTCCTTGAGCGCTTGGTGGCTGGAGGCCGCGTCGGGGAAGGCCGTGACTAGAACGCGGTAGACTTCGGGGTCCATCCGCTGGCTGGTTGCCAACAACTCCATGCCGTCCATGCCGGGCATCTGCAAATCGC
The DNA here is from genome assembly GCA_041623515.1 of Thermoplasmatota archaeon. Classification (GTDB taxonomy): domain Archaea; phylum Thermoplasmatota; class E2; order JACPAO01; family JAHFTW01; genus JBFJWV01. Next base: position 2,544 of record JBFJWV010000079.1, read on the forward strand.
TGACGACAATGTCCACGGGGTGGAGGGCCATTTGGTCCAGCGCGTCCTCACCGCTTGCGGCGCGCAAAATGGTGGTCCCGGGCAAGCCGTGCGACAGCAAACGGGCGTGGGTGTCCAGGATATCTGGTTCATCATCCACGAGCAAGATGGTCGGTGACGAGCCGGTCGCCATTGCGTCAACGATTTGACGGCCGTTTATCAAGACTGTCGTCCGTTTGCTCGTTGGCGCGTTACATTGTAACGGATGCTGTGGCAGGGCCTTATCCCCCACGGCGTCTGGAACGGAGTTGGACACCCCATGATGCTGCGAAATCGTGTATCCATCGTCTTCGCAATCGCGGTTGCCGCTTTGCTGGTCGTACCCGGTACGGTTCAGGCAGAAGGGCAAGGGGGTGGCAAGGTCAGCAACAGCGCGCCGGTCATTCTCCAAGTGACCAGCGACGATTCCGCGGTCAACAAGGGCGACAGCAGCATTCTCAACTGCAAGGTCCGCGACCGCAACAACGTGGCTGACTTGCAATACATCGCCTTCGAATTGCGCAACGCAACGGGCGACCTCATTTTCACCACCAACCACAACCTCAGTGCCTCTGGCGCCGAGGACCAACAGGGACCCCAACCGGGCACCTGGACCAACGGATGGCGGGCCTGGTACCCCGGTGGCGGCGACGGTGTCCTGCAGTGCCGCTACCAGTACAACTACGCCGACGCCGGTCAATTCACCTGGCGCTTCATCGCAGCCGATGAAGAAGGCGCCGTCTGGGACGCCACCTACGATGTGACCGTCGAGGTGTTGGAAGCCATCCAAACCCACGCTGACCCCATCAGCGACAGCGGCAACGCCCAGGAAGGCGCTCCTTGGGGTGGATGGGTTGTCGAAGCCAATGCCACCAACGTGGAAGGTGACAACTGGATTCGGGTCGACAACACCGGCGTGGACCCCCAGCAATCCTTCGTGATCGACTTCAGTGACGCCGTGTTCACGGGTGTCCAAGACGCCGCCGAAAGCGTCGGCGTGGACGGCAACCTCGAATTCACCTTCGTCGAGCTGCCCACCACCGAGACCTTCGACCTCTCCGGTGTCAACAAGACGTGGGCCGACGCCAACGCGGACGGTGCCGCCACCTTTGCCTTCACCGACACGGGCAACACCATGTTCGTGAAGTACCGCCTCAAGCAGCTGCCGGAAGTTCTGAAGGACCAGGATTATTCGGTCGGCTTCACCATCGCCCTCTAGGATGGCACGGCTTCGAGTAGCATTCGTGACCTTGCTGTTGGTCGCGGCCGCAGCGGCAGCCCAAAGCGAGAATCCGTTCCAAGGCGGTCAAGCCGGCACGGTTCTGGTCAATACCTTGGAAGAAACGTCTGAAGCAGCCCAGGTCAACTACACCTACGTGTTTCGCCTGACCGAGCCCCGTTCCGTTTTCCTGAAGATCACGCCCAGTGGGAGCAATCCGGCCTACGATCCGGACGAGGATACGGGTTGGACGACGGGCATCATTCTCTTTGGCCCCTCCACGGAAATCGACCGGGGCACCACCTCATCCAACGACGCGGTCCATTTTGGGGAGCTGCAGGCCAACCAAGATTATCGCCTCCAGCTTGAGGTGTATGTTCCGGCGGGCGCGGCCCAGTCCGCCCAAGATGTGCGGCTGTCCTACATTTTGGCTGCCGAGGTTCCTCCAGGGCCGGGCACAGGTTCCCAGGTCCAGCCCAGCGTGGACATTCGGCCGGTTCTGAAAATTGAGGAGCCGCCGCCAAAGCCACGAGCCCCCGACGCACCCGAGGAAGAAACCAACGAGACGACCGATGAAATCCTCAACGAGACCGAGGAACTGGACACGGGCAACGACACCACAAACGCCGAAGGCCCGGGCGACACCGGGATGGTCCAGCAATGGTTGGACAAACTTCGCACTGGCGACGTCACGGCACTCCTGGCCACGGCACTGGCGGGCTTGTTGGTCGTGGGGGCCCTGATGGGCCTGCGGGGCCGCCGATTGCGTCGCCAGCAGGAACGCCGCCTGGAGCAATTGGAGCAAAAGCTGCAGGGCCGCCGCTCGAAGGGCAAGAAATGACCCCTCCGTTCCCGTCAAATACCCCCTCTGCAACGGCCAACCGTGGTTGACCACGCCGACTTGTACAAGCCCCGCCCGCGCAAGAGTGCCCGGGCCAAGCGGAAGCGCTTCCTCGAGCGCGTGGCGCGTGCCGATGCGGAAGCCACGACCCACTTCATGCTCAGCCACGGCCATTGCCTGGATGGCACGGGCAGCGTCATCGTTGCCAAGCGCGCCCTGGGCGAAGGCGTCGGGGTCCTTTACATTCAACCCAGCGGCATTCTGGATGCCCTGCACGCCGTCTCCAACCTGAAGGCCCGGGGGCGCGTGTTGCTCATCGCGGACCTGAGCCTCAACCCGGACGAGTACGACGAAGTGGTCGAGGCCTGCGCGACGCTCCACGACTGTGGTTGGTCCATTGAATGGTTGGACCATCACCACAAGCAGTGGGAGGGCTTGGACCTGAAGCGCCTCAAGCCGCACGTTCGCTACGTGGAGGTCAACAGCGATGCCACTGAGTCCGGTGCCAGCTTGATTCAGAAGCGGTTCGCCCCCAAGGACGCATTCGCCAAGCGGTTTGCGGACACGGTCAAGGACCGCGACCTTTGGTGGAACAAGACGCCGGATTCGGAGACCCTCGAATTCGCCATCTCGTGGATGGGCGAGGACGAGTTCACCGAGCACTTCCTGACCAAGAACGCCCGTTCGCGCGTCGTGGACAAACACATCGAGGTCGCCGCGAATCACCAGCGCGCATTGGTGGAAGAGCAAGCAGCGGTTTTGCTCGACCAAGTGCGCGAATACGAAGCATCCACAGGGGACAAACTGGGCGTCGTGTACGGCTGGCTTCCCAAGAACGTGGGCCTTCACCGCGTCCTGGAGCGGCCCGGCGTTCGCGTTGCCATCAACGTGCGCCCGGGTGGCACCATGAGCTTGCGCAGTGAACAAGATTGGCCGGTCTGCCAGGTTGTCGCCAAGCAATTCAACGGCGGTGGCCATCCCAACGCCAGTGGAGGCAAATTGCAAATGGGTCGCCTCGAAAGTTGGTACTACGTGATGCGTCGCGGACGCACCCCACGCGTGGATGCGTTGGCGCGTGCCACGGTCAAGGCCATTGAGGAGCACGCGTCTTCGTGAAGGCGCACGGGGTTCTTGACGGACAAGACGTCCTGGTTGCCGACCCCGCCCAAGCCAATCGACTTCACAACAAGGGCTGGTACGGTGCCCCGCAAACCGGCAACTCCCTGCGCTTGTCCATTCCCGAGGCGGTGCATTGCATGCAGGCGGATCGGCTGGACGTAGAGGGGTGGGACGTCGCGGGACTTCTCGCCCACGCGGGCGCCGGCGAACAGGCCACCTGTCTGGCATACATCGACCTGCGCAACCGCGGCTTGGTTGTGCGTCCCGGCCCAGAGGGCTTGGTGGCTTGGCACCGGGGCGATGCCCCGTCGAAAGAGCCGTGGTTCACCACGCGTGCATTCATGGAACGCACCCCGATTTCCATGGCGGACCTGGCTGGCGGGAGCAGCGTTGTGAGCATCGTGGATGAGGATGGCCAATTGACGCACTATGAGGTCGCCGCCATTGCACCCCAAGGAGATGCGGCCGCTCCGGAATTCGAGCCGGGCGAGGCCACGGTGCTCGGGGACCAAGTC
>JBFJWV010000080.1:0-6221 GCA_041623515.1 Thermoplasmatota archaeon
CTTTGCGGCCACGGTTGCGTCCCTGGATGAATTGGCGCACAGCCCATCCATGTTGCTCGGCCTGTTCGGCGGCATCGTCGCTGGCGGCATCGCATTCGCGGCCTTGCGCAGCGATGAACAGGCACGGCCCATGCTGTGGGTTGCCTTCGTGCTGGCCATCCCAACCATGGGTTTCCTGATTTTGCAAGGCACAAACGACGACGACGGGCTCGGCACCATGACCGCGGTCATCATCGCGTCGTGGCTCGCCATGCCGTTTGCGCTGGCCGTCGCCAAAAAGCGCGACCAAGAAGCCGCCTCTCCAGCGTAGCAAACGGACCCCCCAGCCCGGAGTAAGCCCCTTTCTGTTCCCGACGCCGCTTCACAACGGCGCCGCTTGCGGCATCCGACTTAGCGTACAAGACTTGCATCCGGGGCGCGTGGCACGTTTCAGCAAATCCAACGAGGACGTCCGGGGCAACCCCTTCATTCCATCTCGCTGGCTGTGTCGTTTCTGCTCCCGCGCGGCCAGTCTCCCAGCCACCGGTTGTCCGGCTCCCACTGCGGATGTGGGGACTTTCCTCAGTACCCGAAGGCCCGTGAGCCGCGCTCGGGCGAGGGGGTCCAATGGTCTCGACTCAGGCACCGTTCATGGCCGTTCCGGTGTACGGGGCATAGGCATCGCTCCAGGGCAGCACATCCACATCGACTCCCATGAGGCGGTGGGCGCCCGGTTCATCGAAGCGCAATTCCAGTTCCCACGTGCACGCATCGTTGGCAACGGGAACCCATGCTTCCATCCACCGCGTGCCGCCGGGCCCATGCACCTCCAATTCACCAAGAGTGCATGGTGCATTGCCTTCGCTGTCCGTGGAGAACCGAACCACGGCCGGGTGACCCACGACCATCAGCCGGGCAAATTCCAGGTCCCCGGCGTAGTCGCCCACCGTGACGTCTGGATGCACATCCACAATGAGGTTCAGGAGGTCTGCCTCGGCAGGCGGAGGGTGCACGGAAGCCGACCGGACGACCACATCCTCCATCGGCCGGTCGTTGGCGTCCGTTGCCACCGCGGCAATGGCGCGAATGACGTCGAAGCCACTGAAGGCTTGCCCGTACAAGGCGTAGGGCCCAAGTGCTTCACCGTAGACGGCCCGCTGCCCAGTGCCGGGGCTCGGCTGCGCCACGAAATCATCGACGCTACCCGGGCGACTCAAGTGCAACGCCGGTTTCTCGGCAAGGAAGTAGTGCGCCGTGCCATCATCTTGGGTGAGCCGTGCCAACCCCATGGCGCCGGAGCCGAAGTCCAAGCCTTCTTTGACTTCCAACGGAACGCCTTCCCCGGCCAGAAGCACGTCGGCATCGGATTCGTTTTCGTCGCCGCCTTGAATCACAAAATCATCGATGACGCGGTACACGGTGGTGCCGTCGTAGTATCCCGCCTCCGTGACGCGGATGATGTTCGCCGTGGTTTCCGGCAACCAATCGGTGTAGAGAATCGTCCGGATGGTTCCGGCGCTGGTCTCCAGTCGCCATTCAGGGAACGTCGCCAATTCGTCCAGCAAGTGCAAGGCATCCGGGTCTGGGGCTGAACCGGCGGGAGCATCGGCGACGCATCCCGCCAGCAAGACAATCATGAGAGACAACGAAGCGGAAACGCGCACCAACCTGCCGACCCTTCGCCGGGTTTTGCCGTTTGGGTTCGCCCAGGGCGCCGCCGACTCAGGCGAATTTGTGGGATGAGCCCATGTGAAGCATTCCATCCCCTTGCGCCTCGGATTAAATATTGAACCCGCAAAGATAGGTGGTGATGACCCCCTTCTTCGGCCGCAAGCGACGCAAACGCACGCTGCGCGCTGACGAAGCTGCCGTCTCGGACGTGGTGGGCTCCGTCCTGTTGGTGTCCATTACCGTCGTGACCATGGGCGCGTTTTCTGCGGTCATCCTCAACGTCCCCGCGCCCGCCGACCCCATCACGACGCGCCTTCACGTGGACGCCATTGCCGGGCCCGACTTGTTGTGGGGAAGCGGCGACGAAGCCCTGCGCGTCCATCACCTTGGCGGCGACCCCCTGGACCAAACCAACACCGAATTCATCTTACGCAACGGCGGCGCGGAGACGCGCTACAGTGGAGATCAGCTCGGATTCTCCGATGGAAAATTACGCATCGGAGAGACCTGGCAAGTCACAACCGCCCTGGTGGCCAAAGCCGAAGTGGAATTCGTTGCGGTCCAGACGGGTTCGAGCAGCCAAGTCCTGACCCACAGCAAACTCTCGCCGCAAACGGCGTCGTGCGACCCGGACACCACGGCCCCGGGCGCCATCTTTACGCAGGACCCCACGGACCTTGAGCCAAGCCACGGCTCGAACCCAGTCCTCATCACCGCCCTCGTGGTCGATGGATGCTCCGGCGTGGACCCCGCCATCGTGCCCATCCTCGAGCACAACGCCGGCAGCGGCGACATCGTCATGACCTCCGCCGGCGGCAACAAGTGGACCGCCTCGGTGCCCGCACCCCCCGCTGGCTGGACGGCCCTCAGCAGTCAATGGTTCCAATACAAGGCCAAGAATCTGCAGGACCTGGACAACAACACGGGGGAGAGCACGGTCCAGCAAGACTTCGTCGGCACCCCCGCTCAAACCGAAACGTACCCGTTCAACTTCACGGCCAACACGGGCAGCGTCAGCAACTTCAACGCTTCCAAGAGCGCAAGCGACGCCGGCGCCTTTGCCAGCGTCGTCAAGGCCGCCACCGGCAGCTCCGGCAAGATCAAGCTCGACGGTGACAGCGTGATTTCTGCCGACCCCAAATGGGACAGCCCCGAGAAGGCGTACACCAATGGCGGCGGCGAAGCAGAATACGACCGTGCCCTGGAGCAAATGATTCACCTTGGCATGGCCGACCCCGGTGCCGAATTGGGAGCCGTGACGGACGTCGAAATCAACATCAAACAGCGCGTCCAAGATGTCATCAATGACGGCTGGCGCATTGCCACGTGCATCAACGATGTCTGCAGCGCCCTGTCGCCCTTCCAGAAAGGCACCGACGGCAAAACAACCATCGCGTACAATGTCACGAACCTTCGCCCCGGCGGCGGAACGTGGACATGGGATGACATGAAGGACATTGAAATCCGCGTCATCCCGGTCGTCAAACACGATGCGACCAATGAATACGACAACGACGGGAAGTTCCGCCTGGATCACGTCGAAGTCGTGTTCAACTACGAACCTGGTTACGACAGCGATGTGGAATTCCAATTCACGGGGGCCTCCGCAGGGCCCAGCATCCGACTTGAAATCCGCGCGGACACGCAAGGTGAAGCGTACCGCGTAAGCATCAAGGAGGGTGCATCTTGGAATTCCCGCTCAACGGAACTCAAATCCAACGACATGGCGGATTGGAGCACCACCCTCACCATCGCCGAATGGAACACGGGCAACGTCGAAGTCCGCATTGAAGCCCTGCAAACGGCCGCTCCAACGGACCTGGAAATTGACTTCCTGAGGGTGGCCACATGAAGGACGACGAAGGCGTCGCCAACGTGGTGGGCGCCATTTTGCTGCTTGGCATCATGGTGTCGGCGTTGGTCATGGTTCAATCCACGTTTGTGCCCGTCTGGGGCGAAGACGAAGAAACAGCGCACAGCGCCGACGTGCTCAACCAATTCGCACGCATCAAGAGCACCACCGACGGCGCGTACACCAATCAGTCATCGCCGTCCATCAGCCACGCCATCACGGGATCGTCCGACGGCGGCCGCGGCATTTGGATGCGTGACTCCAGGTCCGGTGACTTGCACTTCCAGCCCGCTGCGGAACGCGTCAACGTCAGCTCGCCAGCCATCACGGTGTTGGTCCTAAACGGCAAAGAAACCGCCATTCTGAGCGAAAAGTGGATTCGCTCCAATTCCACGGATGTCATCGAAGGCGTTGGGGAATTGGAGCATTTGCGGCTGCGCTTGTCCGGCAACGGCGCCAACAATTTGGAATTCAAGAAGAACGGCTTCGTTCGCGCCGAGTTGCACGACCAGTCCGGCGAATTCGCGGGCAGCTTCATGGCGTACGCGCCGGAGAAGTTCGACGAGAACGTCTGGGTGCGCATCCGCGATTCCACCGGTTACACGGTCCTGGATCAGCAATACTCCACGAAACTCAAACTGCAAGAGCACGGCCAGTTCTGGATCAACGCCCTGGACCCCAGCTTGCCGTTTCGCGAGGTTCTGGATGCAACGGAAGGACCGTACAACATCAGTTTGAGCTACGATTTCCCCGAGCTGGATCCCACCAAGTGGCCGCTGGTGGATTACGCCATTGCGTATAGTCAGAAGGCCACGTCGGGACAGGACGTCCTGTTTGGCAGCGCCATCGCGGGCAAAACACTGTACAATTACCAAGAGAACGTGGGCGGCGGACGTCTCGTTTTCTCACCGTACTATCAGCACGCCCAGCACCAGGAAGTGTCCTTGGAAAACGGGGCCATCATCGTTGCACAAGGCGACGGCGCCGTCATCGCGGTGCCCCCTGACTTTACGGTTTCCAAGGTGGCCAACGTCATCGCCGTCAGCGCCACGATTCCCGCTCTGCAAGGCTCGGCCGACAGCGCAAGTCAAGGCGGCTCCATGACCGTCCAAATCCGCCCCACCACATCAACCAGCCTGGTCGGCACGACGACCGAATGGAGCCTCTCCATCCCCACCGCCTACCCGACCGCATGGGCCTCGTACTTCGACCGCACCATGGCCGAAGCGGGCATTGCGCCCGGCATGGAATACACGGTCACGCAAGGAACCGACAATGTGACCTTGCGCATCACGGGCGACCCGGCCAATGGCAACACCCACGATGTGCAAATCAAAGCGGCGTTCCCCCGGTTCAACGTGGGACTCGTCGTCTGAAACCATCGGCAACCACGGACCTTTTGATGGCCAGGCCCGTGGAACCGTTGTGAAGGAAGCGCTTGCAACGTTCTACCACAACCACCGCATCGAGCGCCCCTACACTCCCCAGCCTGGCCCGGACACGCCCGTGGACTTGGTCTGCTTTGACATGGACGGCGTGCTCATTGACGTGGGCAGCAGCTGGGTCATGGTCCACCGGCACTTCGGCGTCGAGAACGAGGCGGGGCTGCAGGCTTACCTGAATGGCGAATTTGACGACAAGGAATTCATTCGCCGGGACGTCGCGCTGTGGTTGCAGCAACGGCCCAAAATGCGTCGCGCCGACTTTGAAGAAATCTTCCAGGAGCCGCCCTTCATGGACGGGGTCAAGCCCACCGTGGAAACCTTGCAGGCAGAAGGCATTGAATGCGCCATCGTCAGCGGGGGCGTCGACATCATGGCCGAAAGCGTCGCGGACCGCCTCGGCATCGAATACATCGCCGCCAACGGTTTCGAGTACGACGGAGACGGTTTCCTGACGGGCCATGGGTTTGTGCGCACGCCCCTGAACGACAAAGCCGCCCCCGTTCTTGACTTCGCCAAAAAACTGGACATTCCATTGGACCGCGTGCTCAGCATCGGCAACAGCTTGCCCGACGTTTCCATGTTCGACGTCACGGGCCGTAGCATCGCGTTCCACCCCGAAGACGACTACACGCGCGACCACGCCACGTGGATCATTGAAGACGGCCCATTGACGCAAATGCTGCCGCTCGTCCTGGAACCCGGCCACCACCCGGCGGGTCCGGTGACTGGCAACTAATCCATCGCGGTCCAATGGGTGACGCGGCCATCGCGGCCATGGGACAGGACCCAGGTGCCCGTCTGGAGTTGCGCTTCATCCTGGTCAACCCAGGCGTAACTCATGAACACCAGGTTCCGCTTGAACATGATATCCAGTTCGCGCAGGCCCACGGCTCCCTCAGGCCGGGCAGCGAGCAATTGCGCGACGGGCATGGCTTCAGGGCGCACCCATTCGTCCAACGAGGCCCCCTCGGAAACTGCATTCGCCAACGCGCGCGCCGCTTCAATGGGGTCCACGCCGCCGGACTCGCGCCCCCACCCTTAAGCACATGGCGCGTGTCCCCCGGCTGATGAAGGTCACCGTCGCGACCAAGGACAAGGCAACCGGCTCGGCATACGTCGTCGGAGTCATCACCAAGAAGGACAAGAAGACCGCGCCCAGCTTGAAGACGCTGCTGGCCAAGGAGCCTTCGGCCCAATGGCTTTTGGACAGCGAAACAACGCGCCTCGGCGCCGGGACCGTCGTATCCGTTCCGGCCCAATCCAAACAAGTTTGC
>JBFJWV010000081.1:0-6214 GCA_041623515.1 Thermoplasmatota archaeon
GCTGGTAACGCCTCTTGATGGAGGCAGCAGCCGGTGATTGGTTTGGCCTCGACGGCTCAGACGACCTGAATCCCGCCCGGTCATGCAGGCATTACCGGCCGGTCCGCTCGTCACTTCGTGACTCGCTGTTCCGCTTGTTTTCGCCTTCGCTCAAACAACCTGAACTTCGTCGATGTCATGATGGCGCTTGGCGATGAAGCGGATTGAAGCGATGTTCTTCCCGCCTTTGCCAATGGCCTTGCCTTTGTCTTCAGCCGTGACCTCGACAATGGCTCGTGTGCGCACGCCACCGCCATCATCCTCCGGGATGGGGCTGGTTTCCATGCGGACCGATTCCAAGTCGAATGGCTTGAACAAATTGCGAACGAAGATTTGTTGATCGTCGTCCCATTCCACGAACTTGACGTCCTTCTTCAGGAGCTCCCGCATCATCGCGAGGTTCTTGGCTTCCTTTCCGAGGGCTTGGCCAAGGTGTCCCTTTTCGGTGATGAAGACGATGCGACCGCCTTCGTCCACGGCGTCGCGGATGCGAGCGCGCAAGCGCTTCTCGGCCTCGGCAATGAGGCCCATCGCTTCCATCGAAAGGTCGAGGTCCGTCACAAGGCTCACTTCGTGAGTGCCAAGATGTCGCTTTCGCCGGCGTCAACGACGGCGAGGGCGGAAATGGCGAAGGGCTTACCGCAGGCAGGGCCCAGTTGGGTTCCCATTCCTTGGTAGTCGTATACCGGCACGTTCGACTTCGAGGCTGCCGCGCGGATGGTCTCGCTGGCCGGGGAATTGGTTGCGAGAATCACCAGCTTGGCCTCCCCGTTGGCGACCGCCCGGTTGGTTTGGTCGGCTCCGATCAGGACCTTTCCGGTCCCGACCGCGGTTCTCAGGCTACGCTGTACGTCCATTTACTGTTCCTCCTCTGTGGGGGTGGCATCCGTCTCGGCTTCAGCGGGTGCTTCGGCTTCCTCGGCTTCCTCGGTGGGAACCGGCGCATCGCCGGCGTCAACACCGAAAGGTGTGTCCATGCCGTAGAGGTCTTCCTCGGGCATTTCGGGGACTGTGTTCATGGGCTCCGGCATGGTCTTGCGCAGCTTCTGCAGCTTTGCATCGTCCATGGCAAGGCGCACGGCGCCGGTGCCCAAGTTGACGGGCTGGCCGACAATGATGTTCTCGGCGACACCGTTGAGGTGGTCCACTTCGCCGGTCATGCCGGCTTGGAGCAAGTGGTCCACCGTGATTTCGAACGCTGCACGGGCCAGGATGCTGGATTTCTGTCCAGAAACACCTTGGCGGCCAATGGCCTTGACTTCGCCGTCCGCCGTCATGACGTCAGCGACGAGCATCAAGTGACGCTTGTCGACGGTCAGGCCCTGACCGCTCAGCGTGTCGTAGGCCTCGTTCATGATGGAAATCCGTGCTGCCTCGATGCCGAGGTGTTCTTGGATTTGGTTGATGTCGTTCGTGCGAACGCGGGTCAAGTCCAAACCTTCGACTTCCAGCACTTCCTTCAGGTTCGAACCCTCGGTGTGCAGGATGTAGCCACCTTCGGACTCATCCTTGGTGATGACCAAGCGCTTGATGCCGTCGATGCCCTTGACCTTGACCTTCCGAAGGTCTTCAACCGCCTTTTGGAGGCTCTTGAAGTTGGGCTCCGCAAGGGTCACCTGGATTTTCTTGCCATCGGCCTCGCTCGTGACCTTGCGAACACGGGCAACGGCGTCGGCGATTTCTTCGAAGGTGATGTCCTTCTCGTCCAAGGCCTTCTGGTCCGGGATGACGGTGATTTCCAGCGTACCCAGGTCGCTGCGCACGGCGGCGATTTGGCCCAAGGTCGTGGTCTCGATTCGGTTGGCGATGGCGGTGGCCATCTTCCGGTCGGCGCGGACCTTCTTGTCCAAGTACAAGGTCATCGTGGGCGTGCTCGGCTGGCGCCGGGCGTCCACGATTTCAATGAGACGGGGGAGACCCAAGGTCACGTTGATTTCAGCGACACCTGCAAAGTGGAAGGTACGCATGGTCATCTGCGTGCCGGGTTCGCCAATGGATTGGGCGCCGACAATGCCGCAGGCTTCCGTGACGTCAACGCTGCTGTTGCGGAATTCTTCGTACGCGAGGTCGGCGTCCTTCTTCATTTGGGCATCCGTGAACTTGCGCTCGACGCCACCATCGACCAATGTGCGAACGACGGATTGCGGGAGCTTCCGGTCACCCAAGTGCTTGGCCAGGGCTTCGTCCTTCTTGAGAAGGCTCTCATCCCGGGGGTCCTTGATGGTCACCAGTTCGTCGAACTCGCGGTCGTCGACCTTGGCCCGGCGGGTGACCCGACGGGCGGCCGCGTCACGCTGGCCCTTCATCAATTTGGCTTTGATTTCCTCGAACTCATTGCCCAGGAAACCGGCTTCCTCGAATTCCTTCTTGGTCGCGGCTTTCGCCTTGGTGACCGTGAATCCGGCTTCGGCCAAGCGCGTGGCGGTGTCGTCATCAAGGCCGTACGTGCTAACGTAGCTCTTGATGGTCTGCTTGGAAACCATTAGTTCTTGCCTCCCTTGCTGGAGCGCTCAACTTCATTGAACACCCAGTTGAAGTCCACACCTTCGCCATCTTGGGCGCGGCTGGGGTCGATGCCGTCTTCTCCGTACTCGAATTGAATGACCGTGCCCGCGGTGTTGCGGACGGTGCCATCCTCGGCGACCTTCAGGTCCTCGAGCGCGTTGATGAGACGGCGTTGCATGTAGCCGGACCGGCTGGTACGAACCGCCGTGTCCACGAGACCTTCGCGGCCACCCATGGAGTGGAAGAAGTACTCGGTCGGGGTCAGGCCCTGCTTGTAGGAGTGGCCCACGAAGCCCTTGGCGTTGGCTCCCAAGTCGCCCCACTTGAAGTGGGGTAGGGTGCGGTCCTTGTAGCCACGGTTGATGCGCTCACCGCGCACAGCCTGTTGGCCCACCATGCCTGCCATCTGGGACAAGTTGAGCATGGAACCACGGGCACCGCAGCGGGCCATCAGGACCGCGCTGTTGGTCATGCCCACGTATTCGGCTACGATTTCACCGGCGCGGTTACGAGCTTGGCCCGTTTCGCGCATGATTTCCATTTCGAGGGTTTCTTCGGCCGTGCGTCCAGGCAAGCTGGGGAGGCTGCCTTCTTGGTATTGCTTCACCAAGCTGGCGACCTTGTCACGGGCCTTGGAGGCACGGTCATCGATGTCCGTGACAGCGCCTTCCGGAATGTCCTCGTCGTCGATGGACGTGGAGAAGCCGCGCAGGGTCAGGAACCCGTTGCCAATCTTCGTCACCTTGTCCAAGAACTGGCGGGCTGCGCCGTTGCCGTGCTTGCGGGCAATCCAGTCGAGAATCTTGCCCTTGAAGCTGGCAATGGAATTCTCGTCGATGCCGCCGGCGAGGAGTTTGCCGCCTTCGATGACGACCCAGTAGTCGTTCTCGGGCTTCATGGCCTCTTCCTTGGTCATGCCGGGGGGGCATGCCGCGGAGCGGTAGTCGAGGTACAAGTCATCGGGCAGGAGCGTGGAGAACAGGTCCTTGCCCCAGACGTACTTGCGGATTTCTCCGTTGGCGTCCTTCTCCTCGAAGATGTCGGGGAGCTGGCCCTTGAAGCCGACGCGGGCAAGCACCTGCGTGGCGTCTTCGAGCGCGAGCTTGGCGCCCTTCTTGGCCCCATCCATGTAGTTCCATGTGAGCAAGAAATTGCCCGAAATGTGGTCGTGGATGGCGCCAATGATGGGGCCACCGAAGCGGGGGCTGCGGATGTTCTCTTGCACCTTCATGAGGATCTCGGCTTCTGCGCGAGCTTCCTCACCTTGGATGATGTGCAGGTTCATTTCGTCGCCGTCAAAGTCCGCGTTGTAGGGCGGGCAGCACGGGAGGTTGAACCGGAACGTCTTGCCAGGCATGACGCGCACCTTGTGGGCCATCATGCTCATGCGGTGCAGCGTGGGCTGCCGGTTGAACAGAACAACGTCGCCGTCGTCCAGTTGGCGTTCCACGATGCTGCCGACTTGCAGGCGGGCCGAAACTTCGTCCGCGTTCTTGTCGGTGACTTTCACACGGCGCTGGTCGGGACGGATGACGTAGTTCACACCGGGCTGGTACAGGCGGTCAACCGGAGCTTCCGGTTCGTTGCCGCGCAGAATCAGCTCTTGGCAGTAGGCGAAGTTGGCCGCCGTGACGCGCACCGGAACGGTCAGTTCCTTGGCGCATTGAATGGGCACACCGACTTCGTTGATGCTCAGGTTGGGGTCCGGACTGATGACGGTACGGGCCGAGAAGTTCACACGCTTACCCGACAGGTTGGAGCGGAACCGGCCTTCCTTGCCCTTCAGGCGCTGGCTGATGGTCTTCAGCGGGCGGCCGGAACGGTGGCGGGCCGGGGGAATGCCGGCGGTCTGGTTGTCGAAGTACGTGGTGATGTGGTACTGCAAGAGTTCCCACAAGTCCTCCACAATCAGCTGCGGAGCACCGGCGTCACGGTTCTCTTGCAGGCGTTGGTTGATGCGGATGACGTCAACCATCTTGTGGGTCAAGTCGTCCTCGGAGCGCTCGCCGGAGTCCAGCGTGATGCTGGGGCGCATGGTGACCGGGGGCACAGGCAGGACGGTGAGGACCATCCATTCTGGGCGGCACACTTCGGGGTTCAGGCCGAGCATGGGCAGATCTTCATCGGGCACCTTCTCGAGCCATTCGCGCACTTCGCTGGGCGTCAACTTGTGGCCGTTCTCACGGAAGGTCGTCGGCTTGTCCACGTCGATGGTGCCGTGTTCGCGGCCCGAGTGGGGGCTGACGGTGATGTTGCTGCATTCCTTGACCAAGCGCTTGGTGAGCATGGTCGTCGCGCGGCCTTCACTGCGCAGCTTGCGGAATTCTTCGTCGTATTGTTCGCGGACGCGGTCGGTCAAGAGAATCTTGCCCGTGGCGCGGTCCGTTGCCCGCAAGATGTCGCGGATGGTCCGCACGAAGCCCACGTGGATGACCGGCATGGCCAGGTCAATGTGACCAAAGTGACCGGGGCAGTCGCCCACTTTCTGGCCGCAGGTTTTGCAGCGCAGGCCGGGTTCGATGACACCGAGGCGGGGGTCCATGAGACCCATTTCGATGGGGAAACCGTCGTCGTCGTACGTGTCGGCCGTGATGACCTTCGTCGCCGACATTTGGCGCAAGTCCTTGGGGGACAGCAGGCCGAAGCCAATGTATCCGATTTTCTTCGGGGTGTTGGTTTGCATTAGACCATCGCCTCCAGTTCGAGGCGCGGAGCCAATGTCAGCGCCATCAGTTCATCCAGAAGGAGCTTGAACGCGTAGCTCATCTCCACTGGGTGGATTTCTGCGTCGTCGCCAGAAAGGAGGCTGCGGTAGAAGCCGCGGCGGTCCAGCATGGCGATGAAGCCACTCTTGGCGTCCACGTATTGCACGGTGCGGTCGGACTCGTCCAAGAGACGGTCCTTGATGACCATGGAAGCGCCGTGGCCAATCAGGGCGTCGCGCTCCATCTCACCGAACCGGAGACCACCGTCACGGGCACGGCCTTCGGTCGGTTGGCGCGTCAGAATCTGCACGGGACCGCGGGACCGGGCGTGAATCTTGCCGGCCACCATGTGGTGCAGCTTCTGGTAGTAGATGCAGCCAACGAAGATGTCGGCTTCGAACATGCGGCCCGTTTGGCCGTCATGCCTGCGGCGCTTCCCGTTGTGCTTGAAGCCGTTGTTGAGCAGACTGGTGCGCAGGGACTCTTCGGACTCACCGCTGAACGCGGTGCCGTCAATGAAGCGGCCTTCGGCGCTGCCGACGAGGCCGCCAATCATCTCCAAAACGTGGGCCACGGTCATCCGGGAAGGAATGGCGTGGGGGTTGATGACAATGTCCGGCGTGAGGCCTTCGTCGTCGAAGGGCATGCCTTCTTGCGGGACAATGAGGCCCAGCACACCCTTTTGGCCGTGCTTGGAAGCGAACTTGTCGCCAAGTTCCGGAATGCGCTGGTCGCGGACCTTGATCTTGACCATGCGCGAGCCGTTGACCGACTCTGTGAGCATGACCGTGTCCACGCTGCCCTTTTCGCCGTGGCGAACGGTCACGGAGGTCTCGCGGCGCTTCTGGGGCGTCAGGAAGTCGGTGGGCTCCTCCAGGAACCGGGGCGGGCTGGTCTTGCCGATCAGGACGTCGCCGCCGCGCACCGGGCGCTCGGGGCTGATGAGGCCGTCCTCTTCGATGTAC
>JBFJWV010000082.1:0-6171 GCA_041623515.1 Thermoplasmatota archaeon
CTCTTCCGAGTCGTCGATGTCCGTGGCGCCGGAGCCGTACGTGTCGCGCAGGCGTTCCATTTCTTCTTCGTCATCGAAGACCTTCAGGTGCTCGGGCTCGACGGCGTCCGTAACGTACACCGTCTTGCCGGCGCGCAGGATGGCGCTGCCGGCGTGCTGGGCGGCCTGCACATCGATTTCGAGGATAATGGGGTCCGGGTTGTGCACCCGACCGGCGCTGTAGGCCTTCTCGGCGCTGCTGCTCAGGTGGATCATGTTCCGGTCCGTCGGGCGCAAGCCCGCTTCCAGGACCAAGTCCATTTCTTCCTCGGCGACGGGGTAGAACAGGTGTTCCGTTTCCGCTTCCGGCAAGTCGTCCAAGTTGACATCGACGCTGTGGGCGTACGTGGCGCGCACCATGCCGCCATCAATCTGGTAGCGGCCCTTCTCGTCGGTTTCGACCAGGGCTTCGATGTGTTCGCGGCGCAACCAGCGGTTGTAATCGCGGCGGGCGGCCTTGACTTCCGTGATGAAGTCATCCAGGTCGACCCATCCACGTCCATCCATGGTCAGGTTGAAGCGTTCGGGGAAGTGACGAAGGATGCCAGCCATCATGCGACCCACACGGTCGATTTCGTGGTCCTTCATCATGAAACGGCCGCGCTCATCACAGAGCGGGCATTCGTCTCCGCGGTAGTAGCCGTGGCTGCGGCATTGGGCAAGCATATGAGAGGGAAGGGAGGGATTTGAACCCCCGTATCAGGCTCTGCAGGCCCGCGCATAGCCGCTTTGCTACCTTCCCAGCGCGGTCCCCGGCACTGCGCCGGGAGTGCGCCGACTTGGGGCCCCGATTTAAGGGCGGCGGCGGGCGGCCATGGGCGTTTTGCTCAGCAGAGGACGCAGTACTCTTCCAAGTCCACTTCCGGTTCACTGAGGAAGAAGGTCACGATGATTTGCGCCTTGATCGCGAAGCCGACGCCCGCGCAGCGGTAGCGGTCGTCCGGATTGGGCGTGGCCGGCGTTTCGGGGCCGCCTGGCTTCATCCAGCACAGCGCTTCGTTGTTGCCGAATGTGAACAGAATGGCCTCGGTGTCCGCGGCCGGGTCCCACGGGTCTCGGCTGCGCTCTTCGTCGTAGGTTGCGTTTACCTGCAGGATGCCCTTCAGGTAGGTGCTGTCCTGGCCCCGGCACCAGTTGGCAAAGTGGCGGTCCAAGGAGGCCCCGGTTCCACTGCTTTCGCGCACTTCGAAGCAGAAAATGTATGGATTGTTCAGAAGCACTTCCCAGACGCTGTACGTGAGGTCCGGCTGGTAATCTTCGAAGCTGTCATAGATGCCGGGTCGGAAGGAATCGCCCGACGCATCGTACGTGCAGCCCAGGGTGGCGTACGCATTGCACGGAATGAAGATGGCGTACTCACGCGTGACAATCTCGCCTTGGTTGTTGATGACGCGGCGGGCGACCACGTTCGCGTCCGCATAGGCATCGGCGTCCACGTTGACTTTGGTCGGCGATGCTTCGTGCCCATCCGCCGTGATGCGGAGCGTGTACACGCCGGGCTCCAAATCCACGAAGACGAACTCGCCGTCGTCGTTGGTCGTGGTGCTGTCTCCCGTTTCAAAGAGAAGCACCGTGGCGGCACCAATGGGGCGGAACCGGTCGTCAATGAGCAATCCTTGGATGGCGCCGGTTCCTGCCGAAAGCGGCGCGCCCGGGTCGGCGTCCGGCGTGCTTGCTTCGTCAGCGCAGCCCGCCAGGCTCAGAAGGACGAAGCTGAATGCGACCAACAACGTGCGCATGAATCACGCTTGGGCCGGCGGCATACAAATGTTGCCCTAGGCGGAGCAAATCACGCAGAACGTGTCCACGTCTTCAGGAGTGTGCTCCACAAAGACGGACTGCAGGAAGTTGGCTTGAACACCAAGGTACACGCCCGCGCCGAAGCCGACGCCTTGTTCGAAGCCGAGGCTGTTGAGGTACAGCACCGTTTGCACGGGGACGGCGTTATCCCAGACGACGCCCTCTTCGCCCTCTCCGGAGGCGCCCACGTCGTGCATGGCGGTTTCGTTCAAGTTGAGTTGCCAGCGCAGGTACTGGGTCTCGGGGCCACCGAGGATTTGGTAGGCTTGGCTGACGCTGGATTGACCGTTCGGCCGTGCCCAGACATCGAAGTAATTCGGGTTGTTCGCGCGCATTTCCATGATGAAGTGGCGCGCGTCGTAGCCCGTGTAGTCCACCGTGAAGCCGGCGCGGTCCGTGTCCCCGCTGAGGTCTGCGGTGCAGTCCAGGGGCGTACCAATGATGACGGCGTTGACGCCGCAGCTGCTGAACGCGGCGTATTCGTAGCTGATGAGCAAACCTTCCGTGCTCACGACGCGCCGTGCTTGCAGGCTGGATTCGGCGAACACCGCCTCTTCCACCTCGACCTTGGCCGGCGTTGCTTCGTGCCCTTCAATGGTCGCACGCAGGGTGTACGTGCCGGGCTCAAGGTCCACGAATGTGAATTCCCCGTTCTCGGTGCTTTTGGCTTGCTGGCCGGTTTCCTGCAACAGGATGAAACCACGCGCTTGGAACTCGGTCTTCGGGTCGTCGGTCAGCTCAATGGGCCGGAAACGGTCATCCAACAGCAGGCCGGCGATGGCACCTTTGCCCGCTTCGAGGACGAAATCTTCAGGCGTGACGTTGTCAACAACTTGCGGCCCGGGGTCGTCGGAAGTGCAGCCCGAAAGGCCAATGGCCACCAGAGTCAGGACGGTCAGGATGGTGCGCATGAGGCCGTCCCCGACTTGCGAGCTTACAAATGTTGTGGATAACGGGAAATCGGCCTAGCACAGAATGCAATAGTCGGCCACCGGTTCATCGGGTTCACCGACGAAGGCGCTGACCATGAACTGGGACTTGACCCCCATGTCGACGCCGATGCCCGTGAAGGGGTACATGCCCGGGGCGACGCCCCGCAATTCCTCGGAACCCTCCCCGTACAGGAACACGGTCGTGTGGAATGGCCGGTCGTTGAGCCAGGGGTCCATGGCCAAGCCAATGCCACCGAATTCAACTGTGTCCTCGCGGCTTTCGTTCATGCTCAACACGATTTTCGCGTAGTTTGTGTCGTACGCGTCAATGACTGCGTAATACCCGTAGTTGGCGCTCAAGTCCACGTCACCCCACATGATTTGCAGACCGTAGCCGCCCACGTGGCTCGCTAGCATTTCCGTGACCACGTGGGTCAGGTTGTTGCCGAAGGCCGTCAAATCCGTGTGGTAGCGAATGCGTGATGAATCGCCCGATTGATCCAATGTGCAGTCGCCCACGACGGTTTCCACCATGATTTGGAACGCGCATGGAATGAACGCTGCGTATTCCTGGGTGATGACGAAGCTTCCCTCGTCGACGACACGGCGGGCGAGCACGGTCGTTTCGGCGAATTCCCCGGCCACGACGGTTGCCTTCTCGGACTTGGCTTCATGTTGCTCGGCGGTGGCCCTCACCGTGTATTCTCCAGGCTCGAGGTCGATGAACGTGAATTCGCCATTGATGGTCGTCACGGCCTGCAAACCGACTGGCAGCAGGAGGATGGAGGCGTCCGCTACGGGGCGGAAACGGTCATCCAAAACCAATCCTGCGATGGCGCCTTTTCCTGCCGCCAAATGCACCTCGTCTGGGTCTGTGAAGTCGACGGGGGCCTCCTCGTTGGGTGTCTCCGTGCACCCTGCCAACATCAATCCGCTGATGCACAGCAACGCAACCAAACGCACGGTTTCCATTGGGTTGCTGAATCAATTAAGGGTTGTGACCGGTTTGGGCAAGCTTAGCACAAGTGGCAGTACGATTCCACGCTGACTTCCGTGGTGGGCTCGTACAGGAACAGGCTCGACAGGAGCGTGGCCTTCAATCCAAGCTGGATGCCCACGCCGCGCGAGTCGTAGGTGATGACGCCTGCAGGGAAGTTGTGGGTTTCCTCCTTGAACAGGCCCTGGGCCCATACCTGCACCAGGTAACCCATGTCGTTGAGCCATGGATGGTTGCGGTCTTCCACGTCGTTCGTGGACGTTTCGTTGCGCTTCATGCTCGTCCACAGATAGTTGCCTTCCGTGATGACATCGTTGACGAAGTAATTGCCCCCGTCACGCACAATCAACTTCACCGCGCCGTTCTTTTCGGCTTCCTTGTCGGTGCGCATCTCAATGACCCAGTAGCTGACCGCGTCGCCATGCTGCTGGTAATCCACGTCCAGTTGCCAGCGTTGCGTGTCGCCGGAAAGGTCGGGCATGACGGCGGCACCGCAGTACACGGCAATCACGGGGGCGTTCGCGTTGCACGACACGAAGGCAGCCAGCTCTTCGGTGATGATGACGCCGTCGAGGTTGGCGATGCGCCGTGCGACCAAACTGGCCTCCGCAAACAAACCCTCCTCCACTTGCACGCGCACGGGCGCTGCCTCGTGGCCGGCCAGGGTGACGCGCAGTGTGTACGATTGGGGTTCCAAGTCCACGAAGGTGAATTGCCCGTTGGCGTCCGTTTCCAGGGTCAATGCGAGCTCCTGGAGCAGGACCCGGCCTCCCTCCAGGGGACGGAATCGGTCATCCACCAGAAGACCCGCAATGGCACCTTTGCCAACTTCAAGTTCCAAGGGGATGGAGTCCACCTCGGCAACGGGCTCCGGGGCATCCGCACAGCCAGCGAGAGACAGGGCAACAAACAGCGCGGCCAAAGCCGGAGCTCCGCGAACCATCGACCCAGCACAGTGGGGTCGGTTCTTGGCCTTTGCCGGCGACTACGGCTGCAGCAGCGCGTACTGTTCCAAGTCCACTTCGGGCTCGGAGAGGAACAAACTCACCATGAAGCGCATCTTGACGCCCGTGTACGCGCCGACGCCTCCCGCAGGAGTTTGCACTTCGCCGCGTCCGAACAAGCCGACATTCAGGCGGTCTTGGGCGGTCCAGGCGTCGCTGGTGCCGTCGTAGGCGTCTTCGGCGCTGTTGCGCAAAATGACCTTGCCCCACACGCCGGATTCAATCTCATCGCGGCCGTAGCATGGGCAGCCTTGGCCGTTGTCCCGGACCGGGAAGGAGTACTCTCCCGGGTTGTTGACCAAAACTTCGGCCACAACATGCGTGATGTTGTCCCCGTACGTTTCGGAGTAGTCCAAGTTCACAGAACTGCGGAATGAATCCCCAGACAGGTCCAGAACGCAGTTGAACGTGATCAGGACGACCGGGTTGGCGAAGGCGCACGGGATGAAGCCCACGTGCTCCTCGGTCAGGACAACGCTGTCAGCGGTGCTGATGCGCCGGGCAACAAGGCTCGCTTCCGCGAATTGACCTTCCTCGACCGTGATGGTCTTGGGGGTTGATTCGTGGCCGGGGGCGGTGATGCGCAGCGTGTACGAACGGGGTTCCAAATCCACGATGGTGAATTCGCCGTTGTCGTTGGTGGTGGCGGTGGCGCCGGCCTCTTGAACGAGGATTTCCGCGCTCACAATGGGCCGGAAGCGGTCGTCCACGAGAAGGCCTGCGATGGCCCCTTTGCCGGCCTGCAGTTCCACGTCGTCGGTCCCGCCGTCAGTCGGAGGGGCGCTATCGCCCGAATCCGCGCAGCCAGCCAGGCCAACAATCAGGAACGCGAGCGCGACGAGAATGGCGTTGCGCTTCACACCGATCGCCGCCGCAAAATGAATGCGGCACCAACCAGGCCGAGAGCAGCAAGGAGACCCGCACCGGGGCTCTTCTTCTCGTCGTCCACAACCGTGGGTTCGACCTCTTCGCCTTTGTCGTCAATGCCGAAGGCTTGCTTTCCTTGGACAACAAACCCTGCACTTCCAGTAGCCACGGCGGTTCCTTTGGCGTTGGGGACACTAAAGTCAATGGTGTATTCCCCATTCGGAGCATTTTCATCCCTGAACTTCCAAAGGTAGGTGATTTCGGCCGCTTGATCGTGCAAACCGTGCACGTGCTGGTTTTGGGCAATGACTTGCTCCAGGTTCAGCGGTTCAACGGGGCCATCAATGCTGATGGTGATGTTGCTGGGGTCAATGTCGTACGTGCCCCAGGGGCTGTTGACGCCCGTGTGGATCAGCAGAATGCCGGCGGCCACTTGCGGGTGGATGAACTCGATGTACACCGGGTTGTTGATGGCGAAATCGAGGCGGGGCAAGTGTTCGGGGTCCGCGTAGAGGCGCATGTAGCCTTCAGC
>JBFJWV010000083.1:0-6170 GCA_041623515.1 Thermoplasmatota archaeon
CGCGGCTCCCCCCGCCGCAGCCACGCGCATTCAACATTTGCCGGAGCGCCGCTTCGCGGTGCGCGCCCACGGTGGCACCATGGAATCCATTGAGGAAACGCGCCGGCCATTGTACCAACACATGATCATGCACGAACTCGTGGGCGGCCCGCCGGTTCTTCGCTTCGGCGCGGATGATGGCGGCATTGATGTGCTGGTCGGCGCGACCTGCGGTTTCGATGGGGACACGGAAGTTGCCGTGGAGGTGCTTCCCGCTGGATGGCATGCAATCCACGACTACGAAGGCCCCGCAGAAGGCCTTCCAGCCGCGCGTGAGGCCTTGTTTGCCTGGGCCGCAAAGGAAGGTCACCAAGTGACGGGACCGCTCTTGCAGGTTCACATGATGGACCCCATCGATGGCGACGTGGAGCAGCAATTGCAACTGCCCATCGCGCCGCCAAAATCCGTCCCGAACCCTTAAGCCAAGGGCCTCGGGTGACAATGCGTGCTGCGCGAAGGGGATGCCGCCCCCGATTTTGTCCTCAAGGACGCCGACGGCAAGGACTTGCGCCTCTCCGGGTTCAACGGACGTTCCATTGTCCTCTACTTCTACCCGCGCGACAACACACCCGGCTGCACCATTGAAGCGCAGCGGTTCCGGGACCACTACGACGCCATCGAGAGCCTGGGTGGCGTGGTCATTGGCGTGAGCTTGGATAACGAAGATTCCCACTGTGGCTTCCGGGACCGCCACGACATTCCCTTCCACTTGGTCAGCGACCCAGACGGTCGCGTTCACGACCTCTACGAAGCATGGCGGACCACCCTGCTCGGTCGAAATTCCCTCGGCGTGAAACGGTGCACCTACATCATCGACGGCGACGGCATCATTCGCCGCTGCTACAGCCGCGTCAATGTTCTGGGCCATGCCAAGCAGGTCGTCAAGGACCTGGAGCGCATCAAGGCGCAAGCACGGTGGGGCGAGAAGGCCGCCTAAGCCATCGGAAGCGGGCCACGCACGGTCCATCCATTCGGCGAGACATCCATGCCCAGCGCAATGGCTTCGACCCCCGCATCCACCGCGTTCGAAAATGACGCCGCGTAACCGGGGTCAAGGTCCGCTGCCGGTTCGAAACGCGTGCAGTCAGCCCGGTTGACGAAAAAGACCACCACGGACCGGTGACCCGCCGCGACCATGTCCGCCAACTCCCGCATGTGCTTCGCGCCACGGGTGGTCACCGCATCGGGAAAACGCGCGGTCTTCCCTTCCGCCAGCGTGGTGTTCTTGACTTCCACGTAGGTCAGCCCGTCCGCGTCGTTGCCCAGCAGCAAATCAATGCGGCTGTTGCCGCCGTACTTGACTTCCCGGCGCAACCCCTCTTCCGCCGACAAGCCGGGCACGAGTCCCCGTTGGATGGCCCACTCCACGACTTGATTGGGGCGCTGCGTGTTGCAGCCGACCCAGGCACCGTCGGGGGCACGCACCAATTCCCACGTCCACTTCAGCTTCCGCTTGGGATCGGGCACATGGCGCAGCCGGACTTCACTGCCCGGCGCGTTCATGCCCAGCATGCTCCCCGAATTGGGGCAATGGGCGGTGACCTCGGAGCCATCCGCAAGGACCACATCGGCAAGAAACCGCTTGTATCGACGGGTCAGCGTGCCCGCATGCAGCGGTTCTTCGAACGGGAACCTATGCAGTGATGACCCGCTCCTTTGCCGCGGCGAATTCCTCGTCCGTGATTTTACCAGAATCATGCAGTTTGGCCAAGCGCTCCAATTGGCCCGCCATGTCCAGCTCCATTTCCGACTCCACCTCTTCATCAAACATGACGCTGGCCATGGCCGCAGCGAGAACACCAAAGATGCCGATGCCGAGAACCATCAAGATGGCGGCAATGAACCGGCCCATCACCGTGATGGGCGTGATGTCTCCGTAGCCCACGGTCGTCACGGTTACCACCGCCCACCAGATGGCTTCGTTGAATTCCGCAAGCTTGGCGTTTTCATCCCGTTCCAATAGCCAAACCAGGATGGCTCCACCGAAGGTGATGATGGCCGCAGCCGCTCCCACTTTCTTCAATCCACCCCGCTGCTCAACGCGTTGCCAGAATCCAAGGGTGCTGCCGACGGTCTTGAACACGCGCAAAATCCGCACGACGCGCAACAAGCGCAGCGCCCGCAGGAAGGACGGAACCGGAAGCAGCAGGGGCACCATGCCCAGCAACTCCCAGGACTGACGCGCTGCGTAGCGCCAGTTGGCCATGGGCGACCGCTTCACACGCCACGCCCATTCCATGATGAAGAAAATCACCAAGCCCAGGTCAATCCATTCCAGAATGCTGCGCAGAGCCGAATCGCGGTCAACCGCCTCGTACCAAAAGACCAAGGCAATGCTGGCCAGCAGCAGGAAAATCATCAGGTAGTCCCAGGGCCGGGACCGCGATGCGCTCACGCGTGACCATGCCGCGTGCAGGTTTTGGGGTTGACGGGCCGGACCCCTTGTATCCCACCGCCGCTTGCGCCACGCATGGACCTGCACACTTTCAGGGAAGAACGCCAGCGCAAAACGGACCACTTGCTCAAGGAGGACCACCGGGATCTGAAGCGCTTCTTTGCTTTGGATAGCGCCGCCTACCGGGACGGGGCCTTGGACGGGAAGACCAAGGAACTGCTCGGCTTGGTTGCTTCCACGGTCTTGCGCTGCAACGACTGCATCGCCTACCACTGCGATCAAGCGGTCCAGGTGGGCTGGGAGAAGGACGAAATCTTGGACGCATTGAACGTCGCTCTCGTCGTCGGTGGCAGCATCACCATTCCCCACATCCGTACGGTTTGGGAGGTCGTGGACCAGTTGTTCGCTGAAAAAGCGGAAAAGGAAAAGAAGCAAGCTGACTGATTGGTCCCCATGCGCGGCGTGGTCTTGCTTGTTGCATTGACACTGGCTCTTGCCGGCTGCAGCGACGACGAGCCAGACCCGACTCCGCCCATTGAACCGGAGCCCCCCGGAACTCCGACCAACCCCGGCAATCCAACGGACCCACCTCCTTCGGAGCCCATCACGCAGATCAAGTTGCTCAGCAACTACGACCTGAGCGACTGCGACGGCGTCAACTTCCGCGCACCCGTGGCCGCCGACTCCATCGATGATTTGTTGCCCGACGGGTTCGCGGCGGAACGTGCGGAGCCGGCGACCGGTGTTGCAGACCGCGCGCAACTGGTCGTGGACTTGTACCAGTGCGACCGGTTCGAAGCAGCAGGCAACACGTTCCCCGATGTGTGGTTCGGCCGCGCCTACACGCCCATCCTGCAGCCCGACGCGTACCCGCATAGCACCGCCACGTCCCACCACTACATCTTCGAAATGATTGCCGGCGAGGACATCCTCGCCGTGCTGTGGCCCGCTGCTGGATACCCCACCCACAACGGCACGGCCGCCGACAACTCCCAACCCCTGCAAGCCAGCTTCCAAGCCGGCGACTACGCATGGCAAGGCCAAGCAACGGCGGTTCCGACGACGGGAACCGAGTCCACATTTGCTTGGTTCCACCAATTGGAAAACGGCAACGTCATCGCCTGGACCGGCAACGCATCCTTGCCCGGTGGCACCGAGGGGCCCGCGCACCTGACGGTCCCCACAGATTCCCCCATTGCCTCCTTGCAGCTGCAAGGCGAGGGGTTTGCCGGAACCCTCACGATGGCGGCCGGGACCGCATACACCGGCAACTACCTGGTCGTTGATTTGGCGGAGCCTCAATGACCGCCGTGCCCGCGACCCTGGTGACCGCGGCAGCGCTGGCCGGCGTGTTGCTGTGCGAATGGCGTGGCTTGCCCAAGCTCGGTGGGGCGGCCAAACTGACGGCCTCGGCGGGATTCATCGCCGTCGCCGGTTCATTCGCCGCGGAGCCTTGGCACTGGGTGATGCTTGCCGGCTTCGGCCTCAGCTTCATTGGGGATGGTTTGTTGATTGCCCGCTCGCATCCCCCCATGTTCCTTGGCGGCCTGGTGGCCTTCCTTTTCGCACACGTTGCCTATGCGATTGCGTTCATCATGGGAGGCGTCAATTGGGCGTGGGCGACGCTGGCCGGCATGGTGTCGCTGGCGCCGTTGCTCATGAGCGCCAAATGGCTGCGGCCCCACGTTCCATTGGCCATGCAGCGCCCCGTCGCGGCCTACATGCTGGTGATTTCGGCCATGTTTGTGCTGGCCATTGCCACCATGCCCGTGCAGGCAAACATGCTGATTCCCGCCGGTGCGGCCTTGTTTTACGTCAGCGACTTGGCGGTGGCCCGCCAGCGCTTCGTTGAAGCGAGCATCGTGAACCGGCTGTGGGGCTTGCCAGCCTATTACGCAGGCCAATTGCTCCTGGCTTGGTCCTTGGGGACCGCTCACCTGCCCAGTGCTTAGGCAATGGTTTGGGAACGTTCCCGCGTGAACTGCTGCAAGTAGTACCGGCCGCCGGCACCGCTGCCCGTGCTGCCACTGAGCTTCCAGCCAACAAACGATTGGCCGTTGACCACGGCACCCGTGCTGCCACCGATGGCGCGGTTGGCGTAGGTGACGCCGCTTTGGATCGTGTCAAAGAATTGCTCAACTTCGCCAGCGTCTTCGCTCATGATGCCTGCGGTCAAGCCGTATTCGACCTGGTTGTACTCCTCGATGGCTTCCTCGAGACTGTCCACGACGTGGACGGCCACGAAGGGCATGAAGAACTCCTCGCGGAAGACTCGGTGGTCTTTGGGAAGGCCCGTGACCACCGTGGGTTCGACGTAGTATCCGTCCCGTTCGATGACATTGCCGCCCGCCAACACCTCGCCGCCGTCTGCTTTGACTTGGGCAACCACTTCACGGAACAAGTCCAGCTTGGATGCTTCAATGACGGGGCCCATGAAGTTCTCTTTCTTCATGGGGTGGCCAACGCTGGTGCTTTGCGCAAGCTTGGCAAGGCGGTCCAGGAATTCTTCCGCGACGTCTTTGTGAACGTAGGCCCGGCTGCAGGCGCTGCACTTTTGCCCGGAGAATCCGAACGCGGATTTGTAGACGCCTTGGACGGCCTTGTCCAAGTCAGCTTCCGCAGAGACAATCACCGCATTCTTCCCGCCCATTTCCGCAATGAATGGCTTGGGCCTCCCTTGGTCAAGTTGCTTCTGCATGGCCATCATGCCGATGCGCTTGCTGCCCGTGAACACCAACCCGTCGATGTCCGGGTTTTCCAGAATCTCGGCGGAGACTTCCTCGTCCGGGCCCGTGATGAAGTGAAGCACATCCGCGGGCACGCCGGCGTCGCGGAAGCAATTGAAGACATGCCAGCCAGACAGCACGCCCTTTGTGCTCGGCTTCATGATGGCGGTGTTGCCGGTCAAGAGAGCGGCGGCCGTCATGCCAAAGGTGATGGCAATGGGGAAGTTGAACGGGCAAACCACACCGAAAACCCCGACCGGTTTGCGAATGCTCCGGCAGGTTTCGTTCGGGAACGGCTTGCCCATGCGCATGTCAAAGCCACCCATCTCGCGGTAGTGCATGGCATAGAACCGGCCAAAGTCAACGCCTTCGTCCACGTCGATGCTGCTTTCGAACCGGGTCTTGCCCGTCTCCCAGGTCATGACGGCGCACATGTCGTAGTAACGTTCGGCCATCAAATCCGAGGCCTTCTCGATGATCTTTGCCCGCTCCTTCCAGCTGCGGCGGCTCCACTCAGCGAAACCGGTCTTGGCGGAATCGACGGCCGCCCGAACGTGCTCCTTGGTTCCATTCTGGTACTTGCCAACCAAAATCGTGGAGTCGGTTGGGCTGAAGACGCTGAACGTGGAACCGGTGTCCACTTCCTCGCCGGCGACCACCAGCGGGAGAACCGCCCCGAGTTGCTTTTCGATGCGCTCGACGGCGGCTTCGTATTCCGTGTCGAAAACATCCAGCGTGCCATTTTCGCTGTGGCGCCACCAGGTGTTCTTGTTTTCGAAGCGGTTGAGGCGGTCCTCGATGAGTTGCACCAACGCGCCGTTTTCTCCCTTGACCACGGGGTCGATGACCAATCCGGGCATTGTCGCCGGCCACGGCTCCCCCTATGAAAGGGCCACGCCAGGGGGCGAACATGTTCAGGTTGGGCCGGTTGCGCTTATCTGTCCACTGTTGGGTCCGATGCGCATGGCGGAACAAGCCACAACCACGCATCAAGGCGGAGACCCGAACCA
>JBFJWV010000084.1:0-6116 GCA_041623515.1 Thermoplasmatota archaeon
GAGGTGGACGGTTTGGGTCGCATCACGAGGGTGCTGACCATCGCGGACGGATTCACCATGGCCAACGCGGTTGTTGGCCTTCTCGCCGTGCACCAAGCCGCCACGGGCAAGGTCGAGACCGCGGCCGCCTTGGTCGCGTTGAGCGTGGTCCTGGACGGAACCGACGGCATCGCCGCACGCTTGTGGGGCGGCGGACCCCTGGGTGCTTTCCTGGACACGTTGGCCGACTTGCTGGCCTTCGGCATCGTTCCAGCAACGATTCTCGCTGTGGGCATGCCCTCGCTTGCCCCGTGGGGCTTCTTCGTGGGCGCCGCCTGGCTCCTGGCCGCCATGCTCCGCCTCGCGCGCTTTGAGGTGCTGCGCGAGGACACGAAGCCCACTTACTACTCGGGCATGACCACAACCGGCGCGGGCATCCTGCTTGCTTGCCTCGTGCTCGCGCAAGTCCCCGGCGCCATCGTTCTGGGAGCCAGCGCCGTGCTCGCTGTCTGGATGGTCAGCCGCATCCGCACCGTGAAATTGACGTTCTGGCCACTCGTGTGGGGCGCGCTGACGCTCTTCCCGGTCTTCATTGACCTGGCGATTCCGCTGCCCCGGAACTATGTCTTGGCCAGCCTGTTTACTGGCATGGCGTTGTACACGTTTGCCGGCCCCTTCTACATCCTGGGTCGCTACGGAGCGACTCCACACCCGTCGGAACGGGAGGTCGTCTGATGGCGAAACCACGTCGCAAGCGCCGCACCAGCATCCGCACCGCCGCGGGAACCGTGCAGGACCAATTCAAGCAACGCATCGCGGCGCTGCGGGACGACCCGCTTCGCGTATTGCCCGATTGCCCCGATGGCGACCCGAAGCCCATCGCCAAGATGCGTGGCCGCGTCGAACGCATGGCCGCCGGGAAGGTGAGTTTTCTCGACCGCCGCGACAAGAGCATCGTCGGCGCCGTCGCCAACGCCCTGCCGCTGGCAGATTTGGAAGCCATTCCGCGCATCGCCGACCACAAAGTTGCCGGCAAGCGCCGGTTCTATTTGCAGCGCGGGCACGTCGCCCGGAACTGCAGCTTGGGCGTGCAAAACCACGATGACCCCATTGCCTTGCTGATGGCGTACCGCCAAGTGGCCAAGGATCACGGCCTGCATTTCTTCACCGGCCCGCGGCTGGTGTGCAGCGGGACCACGCCCAAACCCCCCGCCGAGTGGCTGGCAGATTTGACGGAATGCAAACTGGCGGCCGAGGCACCGGATCGTTTCGGCTGCGGCCACCAAGATGTGGACCGTGTGCTGCTGCGGTTCATCGATGGACCCGGCATCGCCGTGTGCGGCGCCTGCTCTCGCAAGGAAGGCAGCGTCCATGCACGCATCGCGCAGCGCTACGCCGGACCCAAACAGCGCCAACCAGTGGACGTCATGCGACTGGGAGCGGATGGGACGGTCCATGATTTGGAGTCGGAGAAGGTGGCCGCATACCGAGGCGGATTGCTCTCTGAGGCAGACTTGCTTCGGATGGGTTAGCGGCCATCGTTGCTGTGAATCACCATGAGGCCTACCTAGATGCCCCCAGAATGAGTATGCATGCTTCGCAAGCTTCTCGCCGCACTCGCGGTCGCGGCCTTCGTGGCCCCATTGATTGTGGCCCAAACGGATGTAACCAGCGCGATTGCCGTCACCACGGACATTGACATCGCAGAATCCGACCCGGACCTGGCTGCCATGGCAGGCCACGCCAAGTACGAAGTCAGTTGGTTTGGCGCAGGAGTCCTGTATAGCCGGGACGTGCCGGCGTCGGAAGAGATTTGCGCGGTACCCGACGGCCAATCAACCCCGGTCGGCCAAACACGCAACGCCACGAGCACCTACCACGCGTTCACGGACCCCAACGGCAGCTCCTGGAACACAACCAAGTACACGTACGGAGCGCTGGAAACCTACTGCGTTCCCGTCCAGGCAACCGCAAGTGACGCCACCATCGGAACCTACAACTTCGTTCTCATGGCAAACACCACGGATCTTGGTACCGTCGAATTGGATCTCTACGTCGTGTAGTCATGGGTTCGCCGGCATGGTGTGCCGTGATGCTGGTCGTCGCGACCATGGTCAGCCCAGCCCTCGCCACCAATGTGGCGTGGGGCACCGGCAGTGTCACCATCCAAGGGACCAGCGACCCGTCCATGTCGCTGATTTCCATGAACGCGTCGACGACAGTGCAGTGGCCTGGAGGCAGCACACTCCTTTCCAGGACGGCTCCTTCCGGCCTGCACGTTTACGCATTTCATGTGGCCGATGCACCAGCCAGCGTCGATGCCAATCGGCTCGGCAACGCAACGCGAACATTCACCGTCGATGTTGGCGACGGATTCACGACCACCGAATTCGAATACGACCTGGATGCCAACGGCATTTTATTGCCCGACGAACGCACGTTTCGCGTGAATACCGGGCCGGTGTTCATGGATGCGGATTACGGACCAACCAATGCCGTTCTCGCCGTGGATGTGCAGCGCCCGGCCAGCGTTTGGATTGACGAAGTGGATATTGCGCAGCCCTCGACCACGGCAGCGGAAATGGGATTCACAGACTTGGGTTTCGAGGCAGGCATCGGTACCGGGTTTGGCAACTGGACTGCGGGCAACGACCTTGAGCCCCCCCATCCCGTTCGCGACGAGCGGACACCATACGCCGGCAACGCGGATGCATTGCTCCCGATCTCCAACGAAGTATCATCCGGAGATCGGCCTTGGATTCAACAGACCGCCACCGGGATTCCCGACAAGACTCTTGAGAAGGACGTCGATACGGTGGTGTCATTCCAAGCGCGGGCACCGACAAATGCCACGTGCGGGGCGCACTTGCGCACATGGGACCAAGCCGCACTGAAGGATGATTTGGAAGCATCCGTTGACGTGGGAAGCGGCTGGAGCGAGGTGCAATTGTCGTTTTCCCTCAGCGAGAAAAGCGACGACATTGAACTGACCATCTTTTGCACAAACGTTGCCGCGTTCACAGGCGCGGCAAGCAGCGACTTTCGCTTGTTCATGGAGCCGCCATGAGTTTGCTGGTCTGTGGATCATGCGGCGCCGACCTGCAACGCCGCAGCGAATGCACGATCTGCCGTGACCCGCGACTGTTGCGCGATTTGGGCATTCAAAGGCGACGGGCCGTGGCGGCACCGTGGCTAGCACTCGTCGTGTTGCTCGGGGCCAGCATTGCCGGCTGGCCGACCCAGCAATCGAATATCGATACGCCCGGAATCCAAGTGGATGCTCCAACCGGCCACGTTGACGTCACAGCCCGCCCAGGCCAAGCAGCGCACGTCGAATACATTGGCGATGAAACCGTCGCGAGTGCCCCGCAACGCTCGGAACCAAGTGGCGAAGCACGAACATTGGTCATTGCCTGGCACCAACTGATTCCCCCGCTCGCCGCGTGGAGCGCGTGCGCTGCAAGGCTTCTGGCCGTTGCGCTGAGTCCCCGGCCCGTCACGATGGGGGTAGCCCATTCAGCGGCGGCCGGCACGCAAGCACGCAGCTCCTGAAGCAGTTACTAGGCGGCGTCGGCCAGAATCTTGCGGGCCAGGCCCGCCATGCCGGTGTCCGCTTTCTCTTGCGCCAAGTTCAGCTGAAGCTGCAACGCCTCGTCCAGCGTTTGCCGCTCTTCTTCGTAGAAGGTCCCGGTGATGAACGGCTCGCCCATGGCGGCCGTGATGGCGGCCACTTTGTCGCTGGGGTCGTGCTCGGGCTCCAAGGTCTTCTGTTCGGCCCGCGCCTTCTCGTAAATGTCGTTGAAGGTCACGCAGGGGCTGATTGCCTGCACGAACGAGTACCCGTTGTGGTCAATGGCAGCACCGATGAGTTCCACGAGTTCCTTGATGGCACCGCTGTAGGCGCGCGTGACGTGAGTGGCACCGCTCAGGATGGCGAGGGCCAACGGATTCAGGGGTTGGTCGGCGCTCTTGTCCACGTCCGTGTAGGGCGTGGTCTTGGTCTTGAGACCCAGCTCACTGGTGGGCGACGCTTGCCCCTTTGTGAGCCCGTAGATCTCATTGTCCATCATGATGTACGTGATGTTCGGATTGCGCCGGGCTGCGTGCAGGAAATGCCCGCCACCAATGGCCATGCCGTCTCCATCGCCACCCACCACGATGACGTGGGTCTTGGGGTCCGCGATGAGTTTGAGTCCGACGCCAATGGGCAACGCCCGGCCGTGCACACTGTGCAGCCCGTACGCTTTCATGAAGTGCGGGAAGCGGCTGGAGCAGCCGATGCCACTGACAAAGACCACGTTCTCAGGGTGAATCTGGCGCGCCGCCAGGGCCTTTTGCGTGGCGCTCAAAACGGCGAAGTCGCCGCAGCCCGGGCACCAAACGGGCGGCAGGGCGCCCTTGTAGTCCTTGGCCTTCAATTCGGGTTGTGCAGTTTCACTCATGCAGCGGCCTCCAATTCTTCACCAGCACGCTTGCTTTCGGGGTCCGTGTGGGCCAAGATGGCTTCCACTTTTTCCTGAATTTCAACCCAGGAGATGGGCGTGCCCATGATCTTGTTGAGACGGTGGTAGTCGCGCACGGTTTCCTTGCGCAACAGGCCTTCGAGTTGGCCCGTGTAGTTGGCCTCCACCACGAGGACTTCCGGCGCATCTTGGATGACGTCCAGGAACCCTTCCTTGGGCAAGGGGCACAGAATCTTGGGAATGATGAAGCCCACCTTCTTGCCTTCTTCGAGGAGGCGAATGGTGGCTTCCTTCACGGGGCCTTTGGTGCCACCCCAGGCGACGATGAGAACATCCGGATTTTCGTCACCGAAGCGCTCCATGGCCATCGGGTACTTCCAGGCGTCCTGCACTTTGTTGAGCCGCTTCTCCACCATCGCGGTGTGGTTTTCGCCGGTGTAGGTGGGGTCACCGTATTCGTTGTGCTCCAAGCCTTCAGCGACGTAATGGCCACCCTTCATGCCGGGAATGGAGACCGGACTGATGCCATCCTCCGTGAGCTTGTAGCGCGGGAAGCGCTCGTCCGGGTTGATGTCGGTGGCCAGTTCGCGGGTCCAAATCGGCGTGTCGCCCAGTTGCGGCACCGGCAGGTTCTCCGTCCGATTCGAGAGGCTGTGGTCGCTGGCAATGATGACCGGAACCTGGTACTTTTCAGCCAGGTTGAAGGCCCAGACCGTTTGGTAGAAGGCATCTTTGACGCCGCTGGGAGCCAGCACAATGCGGCTCGATTCGCCGTGGCTGCCGTAGACCATTTCGTTCAAGTCGGATTGCTCGGACTTGGTGGGCAACCCCGTGCTGGGGCCGCCGCGCTGAATGTTGGCGATGACCACGGGCAACTCGGCGGTGCTCGCAAGGCCCAGGAGTTCCTGCATCAGGGAGAAGCCGGGACCGCTGGTGGCGGTCATGGTCTTCTTGCCGTTATACGAACCGCCAATGCACATGGACAGGGCGGCCATTTCGTCCTCGGCCTGGATGCAACGGGTGCCCATCTTGGGCATCTCCACCGCCAGGTATTCGAGGATGGTGGAAGCCGGCGTGATGGGGTAGCCAGCGTACAAGTCCAAGCCGCTGACGAGGGCGCCCAGGGCAATCGCTTGGTTGCCGTTGAGCATCATGCGCTCGCCATCGGCTTCTTCGACGGACAGGGTTTCGGAGTGGCCCCGGTCCAGGTCCTTGATGAACTCGTAGGCCGAATCCACGGCTTCGTCGTTCTTTTCGAGAATCTTCGGATTCTTGCCGGCGAATTTCTTGCGCACCGTCTTCTTGACGGAATCGGCCGGCACATCGTACATTGCGGCGAAACAAGCCACCGCGAAGACGTTCTTGCTCTTGAGGGAGCCAACCCGTTCCTTCACCAGGGCATCGAACTCGATGGGGTACACCACCAAATCCGGTTTTTCGGGGACCTCGGTCACCTGGCCGGGGTCGTAAAGGACCACGCCACCGGGGCGCACGGCATCCAGGTGCTTGTCGATGCCTTCCTGGTTGAAGGCGCACAAGCAGTCGACGGCGCTGCCCGCAGACAGCACCTCGTCGGTGCTGCTGCGCACCTGGTACCAACAGTGACCGCCTTTGATCTCAGCCGGATACGACTCGAACGTGAACACGTTGTAGCCGATGTCCGAAATGGCCAAA
>JBFJWV010000085.1:0-6105 GCA_041623515.1 Thermoplasmatota archaeon
ATGCATCAACGAGTTCACGCATGGATTATGGCTCCTAGAGTCCCTGAACGACGAGGCGGTAGGCGACGTGCTTGCCGGCCGTCGGACTGTTCCGGGTCACACGGACCAATTGGCCGGGTTCGGCCTTGATCACTTGGACAGCGGGGTCGGTGCTGCGAATCTTGGGCAGTTGCTCCTTGAGAATGTTGAATTGCTCCAGCACTGCCGGGACTTCCTCGTCCGGCACGACTTCGTGCAGGGGGACCAGGGCATGGTTGAGGGGGTTGAACCGCTTTTCTTCGCTCAAAGGATCACCGATGGTGACGGAGATTCCAAGACCGCACTCATCCAGGGAAGATGGCGTGGCCTACCCTGGAATCTCCGATGCAATCTGCGCCGACAAGGGTCCCCTATAAAAGCGCTACTGTGGAAAAGATTCCTGCCTTCATCGACGCCTGTCCATTTAGCGATTTGGAAGGGCGGCGGTCGAACATGTTGACGTTCCCGAAGGGCCCCAGTCTGCCTCGATCACTTGGATGCGGCGCGCAGGGCTGCACGCCAACCGCCCGTTGCAACGAAGCGGGGAAACGTAAACCACTGTTCCACCAAGATGCGGGCGACGGCATTCCCCGGGCCGGTGAATGGATGCGGCGGCTGAGCCTCCCGTTTGTGGCCGGCCCCTTGGACACCAATGGCCGCGGCGGTGATGGCAAATCCAGGCAGGGCGGCAAAGACCGGCAACCACCAGGCCCGTGCTGCGACGCCGCCCAACGCGCCGTCGAGGGCAAACACGGAGGCCGCCACCAAAATGGGCAACGCGACGGCCATCACGTTGCCCAGGAGAAACAACGGGACCGCGACGATGTGAATCAACAGGTTGCGGCGGTCCGCATGGGCCGCATGATAATCCGACCATTGCCAGGAGGCGAGGGAACGAATTCCCATAACGGGCACTACCGGATTCGAACCGGCGACCGGCGGGTTAAAAGCCCGCTGCTCTACCTAACTAAGCTAAGTGCCCAAGTGGGGAGGCCGTGCGACTTTGGTCCCCTTCAAAAGGCGAACGGCCCGTTTCGCCGGTCGCCCATACGGTGAAATACGGGCCCCAAGTCGGCCGCGATTCATGGGAGAGGTTTTCCTCAAGTACCGCATCATGCCCGAAGGCGCGGACACCGACCTGGACGCCCTGCAGCAAGCCATCAAGGCCGCGCTGCCTGAATTTGCCAGCATGCAAAACTGCGAGGCCAAACCCTTCGCATTCGGGATGAAGGCCCTTGAAATTGGCTTCGTCGTCGAAGACGAAGAAGGCAACAACGACAAGGTCGAGGCCGCCGTCAGCGGTGTCGAGCACGTCCAAGGCGTGGACCTGCTCGAAATGGGCCGGCTGTAAATCGGCGACGCGGCTGCACGCCGCACGTCGGCGAATTGCGTGGCCCTTGCTGGCCGGCGCCAAGCCCCGCCATTTTTGTAAGTCGTTGGCATCGAGCGCCTCAATGGCCCCATTCACCTTCAGCAGCGAATCCGTTGGAGAGGGGCATCCGGACAAGGTCGCGGACCAAATCAGCGACGCCGTGCTGGATGCGCTGCTAGCAAAAGACCCGCGCAGTCGGGTCGCATGCGAGACCTTCGTGACCGCGCATCGTGTGGTTCTCGGCGGCGAAATCACGAGCGACGCCTTTGACAGCGTGGACTTTGGCCAAATCGCCACAGACACCATTGACCGCATTGGTTACAACAACGACGACGAAGGAATGTGGAATGGCGTGGCCATCGAACCCACCATCGATCTCGTGACGCAGTCCCCCGACATCGCCCAGGGCACCGCTGCCCGCGCCGACAGCAAAATCGGCGCTGGTGACCAAGGCATGATGTTCGGTTACGCCCAGCGCAACAGCGGGGACGCGGATGATTTCATGCCGGTCCCCATCAGCTTGGCGCAGCAATTGACCCGTCGCATGACTGAGGTGCGTCGGGATGGAACCCTCCCTTACGTGCGGCCGGACACCAAGAGCCAGGTCAGTGTGCGCTTCGAGGACGACGGCACGCCGTTGGCCGTGGATGCCGTGGTTTTGGCTGCGCAGCATGCGCCCGATGTGGCCCACGAGACCATCCAAGAAGACCTCAAAGAGCACGTGGTCAATCACGTCATTCCGGAGCACCTTCTGCACGACGGGACCGAGTATTTCGTCAATCACACCGGGAAATTCGTCCTCGGCGGCCCCGCAGCGGACACGGGCCTCACGGGTCGCAAAATCATCGTTGACACTTACGGCGGTTGGATTCCTCACGGTGGCGGAGCCTTCAGTGGCAAAGACCCCACGAAGGTGGACCGCAGCGCTGCGTACTATGCTCGCTATGCGGCCAAGAATTTGGTGGCCGCGGGCATTGCGGACAAGCTGCAGATTCAAGTTGCGTACTCCATTGGCTCACTCCATCCTGTCAGCTACCACGTGGAAACGTTCGGAACGGGCCGCGTCAGCCATCCGGAAATTGAGAACCTGCTGCGCACGGAGTTCAGCTTCGCCCCAGGGGACTTGATTGACGAATTGGGGTTGCGTGCGCCGATTTACGAGCCCACGGCAGCGTACGGTCACTTTGGTCGCGCTGATGTGAACCTGCCCTGGGAAGAGACTGGTCGCGCTGACGCACTCACGTCGGCGGTCGCCGCTCTGCAGTAAGGTCGGTCGAATCAGGCGCCGCGCGCGCGGCCGATGTTGTCGCTCTTGCAGTGGGGGCACGAAGCGAAGCGGACATCGGCCTTGGGCTCGTGACCAATGGCGCCCACGGCCCATTGTTCATCGCAGTCGTAGCACGTGAAGCGCGGGCCATGCATGGCGCCGCCGGGAACAACCGCTTCCACGACGGGCGTCGATGGCTTGGGCATCTTGCCGGTGGCGCCGCATTCGGGGCAGTTGAACGCCACGTGCGCCCTGTCGTCGTCAATGTGCTTCATGTCGAAGGCGAACACATGACGGCATTGGGCGCACCGCAAGTGGTCCACGCGGCCGTCGTTGCGCCAGTCCACGCCGCTGGTCGGCGCGTCAAAGAAGTCCTCGTCGTATTCGTCGCGGTTGCTGCGCGAAAACAGCAGGACGAAGGCCCAGATGAACAAGATCGCGTAGGCCGCAATGACGCCCCAGAAGAGGACGGAATCAAGCCAGAGAATGTCGGCGATGCTCACGAAGAAGACGACGATGGCCGACGCCAGGAACGCCCAGTAGGCAGTCCGGCGCTTGGGCACATCGGCGCGCAGATGGGAGTAGTCTCCCTTGGTGACGGTCTCAGTCATTACTTCCACCTCCCCGCGAGGGCAACAATCACAAGCACGCTCACGGCGACGAGGGCGGCGCCGGAAATGATGGCGTAATCCATGTCGGCTTCGAGTTTGTCGAGCAGGGATTCGTCTCCGTCCGTGTCCGTGTCAGTGGGCGTGGCATCGCTGCCGGGGAAACTGGTTGCGTCGAGGGCGTCCGTGCCCGCGTCAAGTTCTTCTTTGTCGCTGAAGCCATCGCCGTCGCTGTCGGCGTTGTTGGGGTCGGTGCCTGCTGCCAATTCGTCCTCATCCGAGACGCCGTCGCCGTCGCTGTCGACGGGCTCTTCGGGGCATACGTCATCCGCGTCGTTGGGGTCGGAACCGCATGCAACTTCTGCGCCGTCGCTGAGGCCGTCGCCGTCCGTGTCCGCGTTGGTGGCGTTCGTCATGTGGGTGTTGATTTCGTCGCCGTCGCTGAGGCCGTCGCCGTCCGTGTCCGCGTTGGTGGCGTTCGTACCGTGCACGCGGGTTTCGTTGCCGTCGTCGAGGCCATCGTCGTCCGTGTCGGGGTCCGCGGGGTCGGTGCCAATGGCTGCCTCTTCGGTTGCGTTGAGGCCGTCGCCGTCGGGGTCCAAGTCAACGGGAGGAGTTTCGTTGCCGCCGCTGCTGGTATCCGCGTAGGTCCAAACC
Source organism: Thermoplasmatota archaeon (assembly GCA_041623515.1). Classification (GTDB taxonomy): domain Archaea; phylum Thermoplasmatota; class E2; order JACPAO01; family JAHFTW01; genus JBFJWV01. Next base: position 3,923 of record JBFJWV010000085.1, read on the forward strand.
TGGCCGTAGCCTTCGTCGGGAGCGCGGTCAAATTCCTCAACCTGGGTCACGCCGGCCGGGTCCCCACCTGCTGGGGGGGCCCCGCTGCTGACGCCGCGGACAATGATGCCGTGGGTTGCCCACAGGTTGCCAAGGCTGTCGCCGCCACCAAAGTCGCCAATCAGCGACACCGGCAGGAAGGCGTGGTATTCGTTGGCTTCGAACTCCTCTGCAGGAAGGCCGAGTTGTTCATTGAGAGCCTGGTAGCCACCTTCAGCGGCGGCAAAGCCCAGATTGCAACCAAATGTTTCGTCGGTTGCGGCAGTGGGTTCCGTGTCCAGAACCGAGCCAACCGTGTTCAGAGCGAACCGGCAGGAAAGGTAGGCTTCGGCAGCGCCAGCGGGCAAAGCTCCCGCGTTGTCGGGAACCAGGCCAATGCGGATTTCCTCGTGGTTGACGTTCAGGCTTGACAGGGTGTGTTGGAAGTCATCGCCCATCCGGATGACAAAGTGAATGGCAAGACCATCTTCGCCGAGATCGCCCAGCGCGTCTTCGACCCAAATCACATCGATGTCACGGCCATCGGGGGCGCCATCACCGATGCCATCCGAAATCTCGGGAGCGTCGGCCGTGCCGGCCGTGGCGATGAAGGCGGTCAGGAGCAGGGAAACCAGGGCAAGCGCTGGAAGGCTGCGGCGGTGTGCCATCAAAGGCAAGGGATACTCATCCCCTAAATACGGTTTGGGCGAACGTCTTCCAAAAGCGACGCCTTTGAGCTACGATTCGTCACCGAACAACCGGTCCACCATCCAACTGGCGTCGAACGGCCGCAAGTCGTCGTAGCCTTGCCCAATCCCCACGAAAACCAGGGGCTTGTTGACGGTGTACGCTACGGACAAGGCGGCGCCGCCTTTGGCATCGACGTCCACCTTGGTTAGAACCGCCCCGTTGATGTCCACCACTTCGTCAAAGCGGCGGGCCTGTTCGACGGCGTCGTTGCCGGCGAGGCTGTCGCCCACGAAGAGCGTCAGGTGGGGATTGGCCACGCGGCGGATTTTGTCCATCTCATCCATGAGATTGGTGTTGGTTTGCATGCGGCCCGCCGTGTCGAGCAGAACCACTTGCTTGTTGCGCGCCTTGGCGTGTTCAATGGCATCGTACGCCACGGCGGCGGGGTCGGCCCCCGCGTTGTGCTTGACCACTTTCACGCCCAGTGCGTCTGCATGCTGGGTGAGCTGTTCGATGGCTCCGGCACGGAACGTATCGCCCGCCGCCAGGACCGGGGCCAACCCTTGCTGCTTGAGGCGGTGCGCGATTCGGGCGATGCTGGTGGTTTTGCCAGTGCCGTTGACACCAACGAACATGACCACGACGGGGCTGATGCCCTCGTCCAGTTTCTGCCGGATGAATGCGTCGAAGTCCAGGGTTTGCCCCGACAGCACGCGCTTGATGGCGCTGCGCAGGACTTTCTCGACCACTTCCGCCGGGCTGCGTCCACCCACGCTCATGGACAGCAATTGCTCCTTGACGCTCTCCTTGATGGCCTCAATCACTGGGAGGGCCACATCGGATTCGAGCAGGCCCAATTCCAGCTCCCACAGGACCTCCTCGAGGACGTCCTCGTTGATGGTGTATCGGGTCGCGCCCGGTTGGACGGTTTGTTCAACCTCCTTCTGGACTTCGACCGCTTCCGTCAATTCCCGCTGGAGGCGCTCTTGGATTTCCTCGTCGCTGAGCATCTTCCGCCCAGTGATGGGCTGCGGTTTGGGCTCAGGCGGCGCGGGTTCCACTTCGGGAGCCGGGGCTTCCACGACGGGCTCGGGGGGGGCCTGTTCGGCAACGACCGGTTCCGGTTCGGGCTCCTCAACGCTGGCCGGCTCGTCGACGACCATGGGGGGCTCGGTTTCGTCGGAACCGTCGTCCTCGGCCTCGCTGGGTTCCGGTTCTTCGATGGCTTCCGGCGCAGCGACAGGTTCCGGAACCTCAACAGCTGGACTTTTCGGCTCATCCGCAGGCGGTGCCGCCGATTCCTGCTCGGGTTCCGCACTGATTTCCGGTTCGGACGGGGGGGTCGGCAGGTCCGCGGCCAGTTGGGCTTCAAGCTCTGCTTCCAGTTCGGCTTCCAGCTTCGCTTCCAACTCATCTTCCAGTTTATCCTGGACCTTGTTGAGCCGGTCGCGGAGGTTCTTGAACATGAATGCGCG